>JAZKSQ010000013.1:0-15687 GCA_036625995.1 Thermoplasmatota archaeon
CTCTGTTTACCTGCTGTACTACCTTAGGATTCATTCTTCTACTGGTGCATCCCAACCTTATCTATAAATTGAAATCAATTCAATTTAAAAAAATAGTTTCGAGATGAAGCCCCTTTACCCAAAAAAACTAATTAGGATGATATCATTAAAAATTATTTCTTAAGTTGACAACCACGGTTGGAAATGGTGTAACTTATGGATATAGTTATTCATGTTGGTTTACATAGAACAGGTACAACTTTTTTGCAGAGAGAGGTATTTCCAAAAATGAAAAATATTAATTTTTTACCTAATATCAAAAATAAAAGTTTTATGATTTATGGAAAATTATCAGAAGATAAAACAAATGTGATAAGTGATGAACATTTTTCTGGACACCCTTTTAAACCCCATAGATTCGAAGATAGGTTTACGATATCTAGAAGGTTATATAATTTATATCCAAATGCAAGGATAATTGTGGTTTTTAGGAATAAAAAGTCTTGGGTAAGATCATTGTATAATCAGTATATCAAAAAAGTTAGGAAAAAAAATGGTTTAACTTTTGATGAATGGTCAGAGGAAGTTTTTGATGAAAGGTCACTCTGTTTTGAACAGTACGAAAAATACTTAAAAAAATTGTTTCAAAATGTTTTAGTTTTACGTTATGAAGAGTTGAAAGATAATCCTAATTGTTTTGTAAAAAAAATTTGTAAATTTATTGGTACTTCTGTTCCAGCTTATAATAATATTAAGATTAATAAAGGTAAAAATATAGAAACAATGAATAAGATTCAAATCTTACATAAAATTTTGGGGAAATTAAAAATACCTGATTCTATTCAAAAACTTTTTAGAAATCTTGTATTAAAAATAAATTGATGGGTGAATAATGTAGTTAAAAAAAGTATTTCCCAATTTTGATTGAATTAACATCCTTATTTTCCGTGGTAAATATCCCAGATACTTAGGTGTAAAATTCCTGATTAAAAAGGTTTAGTGCTAAGGTAATTTATCAGTTATCAAATGCAATGGAGAGACAAGTAAGAATTAGTTATCAAAGATATTTGGAGGTTTGGTATTAAATTGATTGAAGCTTTGAAGATGTACGGAGAATCGCAGTAGTTTAAAACTATCAAATTAAATGTTGGATTGGCTGACATCATTATATTGTTATAACCATTCTAGCAACATTATATCTCATAAAATTACCTATATACATTGAGAATAAAACTGATTTTTTACCCGTGCAAGATTTCAAAGAGATCTTTGAAGGGATTCTGTCGAAACGAGAGGTAGTTAATGATGAGCTGCTCGCTCTTCATAAATGAGAAACATAAAACGGCGACTTTCCGCTAAAAAGTCCTATAATCGAAAGTATTTCTAAAAAGAAATGATAACTTAGTTAATTGATGTAGTTTCCCTCTTTTTGATAGCTTTTACTAGAATACTGTTGTCTAAGGACAGATAGTTAATGGAATTTAAATCAAGAAAAATATAAAAAATAAGACTCATGACGAAAAAGAAAAAAATTATTTATATGATTATATCAAATTATTTTTTTAATTTGACAAGTAAAATAAAAATAACGACGAATTTTTAAAGTGTTTCTTTCATTTTAATCTGTTTAGAATTCGACTTAAGAATAAAACAAATTTTCTTTTTTTTGCTCTATAATTGCTTAATTTGTAAATCATTTTTACTGGATCTTTTCCTGTTTTTGAAAGACAATAGTCTCTGACCTCAGGTTTTTTAAACGCAACTTGTGCATGGTCTAATAAGTCATAACAAAGAGATACGAGTCCTAATCTTATAAGTCTTTTAATTTGATTTACATTTCTAGCGGGTAAATCATCAGGTGGTAGTAAATAGAGTATGTCCCCATGTGCCATTTGACCTTTTGAATAAGGCATTGGTTTTGGACCAAGTTTAGGTAATTTAGTACGGGTAGAACGGCGCCAGTGATGTAATTCTAAAAATTTCATTGGTTGAAAATCATACTTTCGTAATACCTGGTCAACATCTGGGAAAAGGGGTTGTTTTTTATAAATTTTGAAAAAGGATACTTCAGTTCTGATTCCAACAATATGTCTTTTGAGTGTTCTATGTGAACCAGCAAAACATTCAACTTCCATACCTTGAACATCAATTTTGATAAATGAAGGGGGCGGCATATTTGTATATCTTTTTAAGAGATTATCAAGAGATTCAGCTTTTATTTCTATTTGATTTTCAAGTTTAAAATAATTCTCCCGAGAAAATCGCTGAGCGATATTAGTATTTGCCTGATATTTTGAAGAGCATCCCCGTTGTTTATATAAGTTTAAAATAAAACTTTCTTTTTGTTTAGATGCAGCATAAGGTTCAAAACTAATACTTTTCCAATTATTTCCAGTATCTTTAGAGGCTTCTTTATCCGGCTCAAGACAAAGCCAATCTACCCCTTGTCTTAACATAGCTAAATCTTCTTTTTCATTACCTTTAGCACGAGCTCCGACATCGATAGCTAAAAAACCAACATTTTTTGCTAATTCTTCAAAATATCCAAATAGTTCATTACTTTGTTTTCGATTGTATATAAGCAATCACCATCTCACTTTTTTAAATTAATATACTTATCATTCCATACTACTGATTTGAAAAACATCATTATACATTTTTTTAACTTTATATTTTTTATTTGAAAATTTGCTTAAGTCTTTTTTAATTTCAGAGATAGTAATACCTGGAAATTTTTGTCTACGATATGAATTCTTTTTGATTCTGTTCAACTGTATTAATATTTTTGGCAAAAGGAAAAAATATTTCAGCCTGTTAAAATAAACAGTAGGAGAAATAGAATCTGAAGAACGTTTTGATTTATAATTTTTAGTTATATAATCTGTTATGATTTTACATGCTCTTCCTGTAATTTTTCCATCTTGATTTTCTTTGATACCATATATATGCTTTTGAAGAATCTGTATCTTTTCATGACGAGATAAGTCATCACATTCAGGATTATAGGTTCCCTCAATTGCTGATTCTAATTTTTTTATCAGGATATCAATATCTTTAACTTTATCTGAAACCAAGTTTGGTAATGTTTCACTAGGATTAAGATGATTATCATCTATTAATGCAAACACCGGTTTATTAAGCATGAATGCTTGTAATCCAGTAGTACAACCACTGTGGACTACTGCATCCGAGGCTAAAATCCACTTTTCAACTGTGTCTTCATTACATACTTTTACGTTTTCCAAATCATTAAGTCTTTCCTGGATTGTATCAACGTTAGATGAAGGATGTGGTCTGACAACAATGTTTGCATCGGGAAAAAATTTACTTGTTTTTCTTATCGCATCTATGAAAATATTAAATAGGATTTTTTTTATTTTAACTTCTTCCATTATTATCTTTTCCACTTTCTCTTTGTCTATTTCGGATTTGTTAGGACGTCCATAAACATATGTTTCAATACGCTTTTTATAATGATCATAACCATGATAGTGATTATATGGGCCAAAATTATCATTGAATAATATCATTGGTTTTTCTACATCTTTTCTAGGTTTGAGATATGGTATGATATCAACTCTTGGGTTGCCACAAAGTATAAGATCAACGTCTTTTCCCCTGAAATATTTTTCTAACACTTTCTTATGGTTTTCTCCCCAAGCAAAAAAAACATCGCATAATTTTATTAATTCATCTCTTAAGCTGAATTTATATACTTCCGGATGAAAAACAAGTCCTTCTTCATCCCATGCCAATATACAATTACCTAAAGATTTTAGCTTTTTAAACTTGTTTAAACCGGTGAAACCTATACTTTTTTCGATAAAAACACCAGGTTTCAAAAATGGTGACAATTTATAAAGCTGGCCACGTTCCCCGATTACTACGTCATATTTTTCCCGTGCTAAATGAGTTGTTAGATAAAGTTTTGAAAGATATTCTCTTCCTTTAGTTTCTATTGGTAGATATATATGAAATTGTTTAGCTTTATCTTTTAACATAGTATCTTATCCTATCGAATTTTTTAATTGAAATTTTATTGGTCTTTCAGATGGAAAATAAGCTAAAAAGTATGAAGATATATAAAACATCTTGTTTATGGTACTCCGAAATTAATTATAGATAGATTCCCATTTGTGCATCCAAAAAAACAATAGTTTTAGATGGGATGCACAAAATGGGGAAAGCTATCTGTCCAAATTGTGGTAATGAAGAGGTGGTTAAAAACGGTTTTTACAAATACAGTGATAAAAGAGAGCAGCGTTTTCTCTGTAAAAAATGTGGGAGGGTCTTTCAAAAAGATTCTACTAGTCCTTTTCTTATGATGAGGCATTCTAAACAAGTGATATTGTTTGGGGTGCGACTCTACACTGAATTTTATCTCTCTGCATATGAATGTTCCATCTTGATAAAGGATGTCATGAACATCCGGGTTTCTGGTAGAAGTATTTTGTACTGGGTGCAAAAACTTGCACCTAGTTTCCAAAAAATTTCAAGGTTGTACAAACCCTCTTATTCCAAGATCTGGCATATGGATGAAATGTTTGTAAACAGAAAAGGCAGCAAAAATCGTCCAGGAAGGCAGGGGTATCTGATAACGGTGTTGGATGAAAACCGGCAAGTGTTAGCATCCTTTCTTTCTCCACGGCGGACTTCCAAAGCTGCTTTGAAAACCTTCCGTATGGCTGTTGAAAAAACTGGTTTTTATCCAGATATTGTTTCTACGGATAAATGTAAAATCTATGACAGCTTAAGAAGGTATAGAAAAACCAGGCATGTACATACTCATTTTGAAACTAAAATCGTACCCAGAGGGAAAGGAGTAATGTCAGTGTCTCAGAATCGTATTGAACGTTACCATGCTGAGATACGTCCTAAGGAAAATCAGATGCGTGGTATCAACAATTTTACCTGTGGTACACGTCTGTTTCAACTAAGGGGAGTAATTCATAACTATCTAAGACGACATATGACTCTGGGTGTGACACCAGCAGAGAACGCTGGTGTAAACCAGCGGGTTTCTTGGGAGAAGATGCCAAGAATTTTAGAAGAATGTGGTAAAATGAAAGTCTCCTAAAAAATCTGGTTTTTTTGGGATAAAGATAGGGGTATATCAAAATTTGATTGTTTATCAACAATTAATTTCGAAGTACCTCAATTCCATTTTATGTTTCTCTACCTACTTATTTTGGAAAAAATTATAACAACGTTCCGATATCTTATATTGAACGGGGAATAATTGGAACATCTTCACGTTCTGTAGATTAATAGAAAAAGCTAATCATAGGAAAAGATTATTTAATTAATAACAATATCCGATTTTGAGGACAATATATGGATAAGAAGATAAGATACTGTAGCAGATGCTTAATGCCGTCAACAAGACCAAGAATGACGTTCAATGAAGAAGGCATTTGTAATGCTTGTGTACATGCAGAGAGAAAAAAGAATGAAATTGATTGGGACGAAAGATGGGGAGAACTAGAAGAGTTATGCAATGAACATCGAAGAAATGACGGAGGGTATGATTGTATTGTCCCCTGTAGTGGTGGAAAGGATGGATCATATGTTGCCTATAAATTAAAACATGAATTAGATATGCATCCTCTATGTGTCACTCTGGCTCCGCCAATGCCAACAGAGATTGGTAAAAAAAATTTAAGAAACTTTATAGAGTCGGGTTATGACCATATAAAAATAACCCCGAATCCCGATATATATCAACAAATAAACAAAAATGGTTTTATTGAGCAAGGCAGACCAAAGCATGGATCTGTAACTGGCTTATGTATTGCTCCTTTGAAGATTGCAATAAACTTTGATATTCCATTAGTTTTTTATGGTGAAGAAGGAGAATCTGAATATGGTGGAATAGATTACCTAAAGAAACAAGCAAGTTACGGTCGAAAGGAATTAATAGACATATACTTTAGTGGACATGCACCTGAAAAAGATTGGTCTGATGAATTTACTAAAAATGAACTTCGATGGTGGACATTGCCCACAGATGAAAAAATAAATGAAGTGGGATTAACAATTCTACATTGGTCACATTTTGAGCATTGGGACCCAAAATTACATTATAAAGTGGCAGAAAAAGAATGTGGATTTACACCTAGGGATGAAAGATCCATCGGAACATTTACAAATTTCGCTCAATTAGATGATGAATTACAGGATTGGCATGCATATCTGATGTTTTTAAAATTCGGATTTGGAAGAGCCACTTCAGATGCTTGTATAGAAATAAGGGAGGGTAGAATGTCAAGAGAAAAAGGTAAAGAATTAATTAAAAAATATGATGGTGAATTCCCTGAAAAATTATTTTCGGATTTCTTAGATTATATGGATATGACAGAAGAAGCAGCATGGAATATATTTGACAAATGGGCTAATGAGGAAATCTTGGAGAAAAGGGATGGTAGATGGCAATTAAAATATCCGATAGAATAACTTTGATTAATGTTTCTTTATTTTCTTGGTGTCGCAGATGAAGCTTTCACCAGATTATGAGAATTATTTAGAGGAAAAATTAACAGTGATAACCGGGGCTGCCAGATCGGGGACAAGTATAGTAGGAAAGATAGTTGGGAGCTTGGAGGACTGTTATTATTCATTTGAGCCTTTGTCCTTTACTTTGATAGTACAATTAGTGGAAAACAACTATTTGCCCTTTGACCAAGGAAAGGAATTGATTAAAGGGATATTGTTTGAGGATATATTTTTACAAGCGATACATGGCAGAAATATTAATTTCAATGAAAGGGATGATAGTTATATAGGTAATTATATGGATATTGAAGAAATAAAAGAAAAATGGAAAAAATTCAGGAGGAGAAGAGATGTCTTAGATTATTTGGAGAGAAATGATATACTCTTTGTAATTAAAATTCCTAACCTGCAGCCATGTATGAAAACTCTAAAAAAAATGTTTCCAAAGATTAAATTTATTCATATGGTTCGCAACGGTAATGATGTTATTTCTTCATCTATGAAAAGAGGGTTTTATACGAGGGAATACCTAAATAACAGGAATGTTGATTGTTGGTCAATAAAAGAAGGAAAAAAAAGTATCATGATACCTTGGTATGTTAAAGACAAAAATTTTCCTGATTGGAACCACCAAACCAGATGTGCTCACATTTGGAGGGTGTTAAATGAGGAATATCTTGATTACAAAAAAGAAAATAGTGATAGTGTTTTAAACGTTAAATTGGAGAAAATGATAGAAAACCCAGAATTTATATTAAATAGTATTGAGAATAAAATGGAAAAAAAGAGAACAGATATAACAATAAACCATTTGAAATCAATTAGAAATTTCACTTCTCCCGATTATCCAGATAATACAAAATATATTATTAATCAAGAGGTAGATAAATATAAGGAAACAAGTAGAAAATTGGGATATTAAACCCATATTGATAATATGAAAATACTATTTTTTGGTCTTGGTTCAATTGGAAAGAGACATGCACGTCTAATCGAAAAATATTATAATCATGATCTTTTTGCGTATAGAACTAAGAAGGGACAAGAGGAAAACGATCTTTCTATTCAAGAATTTTATGATTATGAAAAAGCGTTTTCTATTCAACCGGATATTGTTTTTATAACCAATCCGACTTTTCTGCATATAGATACAGCTATGAAATGTGCGGATAGAGGTATTGATATGTTCATTGAAAAACCTCTATCAAATGACTTTGATAGAATTGAAGAACTTAAAGAAAAAGTGAAAGAAAAAAATCTTTTTGTTTATATCGCCCATTGCATGAGATTCCACCCTGTTATACACTATTTAAAGGAAAATATTGATGTTGATCAAGTGATGTATACCAAAACAACGGCTACTTCATACTTACCTAATTGGCGATCTAAGCAGAAATATCATAAATCATTTAGCGTAGATTCAAAAAAAGGAGGAGGAGTTTTACTTGAATTGATTCATGAAATCGACTATAATAATTGGTTATTTGGCGATATTGAAAAAATTACTGGTAGCTATGGAAAGATAAGTGATTTCAAATCTGATTGTGAAGATTTCGCGGAATTGTTTATAATTCATAAAAATGATATTTTGGGAAACATCCATCTTGACTGGTTTTCATACAACAATGAACGAAGAGTTCAGATTTATTGTTCTGACAAATATATAGAGGGGGGTCTGAGAGAAAATTATGTTTATGTAAAAAAGAATAACGGGGAAACAAAAAAAATAGAATATAATGTTGAAAGAGATGATATTTACAAATTACAACTAGATTATTTCTTCAATTGTTATAAAAAAAATCGAAAACCTATGAACAATATTTTTGAAGCATCAAAAGTTTTGAAAAAGGTTTTGAATTTTAAAGCAAACACCGAGTTCATAAATCATAAGAAGTGAAAATCATGAAGATATTATCTACAATATGTGCTAGAGGAGGATCAAAAGGAGTTGAAAACAAAAATATTAGAGAACTTCAGGGAAAACCCTTAATTGCTTATACTATAGAATATTTGAAAAACTGGGATAAGGCAGATACAATGATTTGTTCAACTGACTCAAAAGAAATCGCGGGTTACGCCAAAAAATATGGTGCTGAAGTTCCATTTTTACGACCTAAAAATCTTGCAACGGACAAAACTGCTAAATTTCCAGTTTTACAACATGCAGTAAAAGTTTGTGAAAAACATTACAATGAAAAATATGATATCCTAGTGGATTTAGATCCTACCGCACCCATAAGGAAACAAGAAGACATTGAGAAGGCTTTTGTCAAGTTCAAAAATAGTAATGCCGATGTGCTATACAGTGTGGTCGAAGCAAGGAAGAATCCCTATTTTAATATGGTTGAGGTTGATGATCAAGGCTATGCTCATCTTTCAAAAAAACTAGAAGATACGGTGGTTAGAAGGCAAGATGCACCTAAAGTTTATGACATGAACGCATCGATTTATATTTTTGATAGAGATTTTATCTTAAAAAATGATGGATTGCATGATGGAAAAGAAATAATTTATGTAATGGATGATATCTCTAGTTTTGATATAGACCGGGAGATAGATTTTGAATTTATTGAGTTTTTATTAGAAAAGGAGGTTTTTCAGTTTTGAATAAAATTTTTCCACGAAAATTTGAATTGGATGGTAAAGTAAGTGTTGTAACAGGTGGTGCAGGATTAATTGGTAAAGAATTGGTCTTGGCTTTGGCTGAGGCAGGATCTACTGTAATAATTGCAGATACTAACAAGAAAAAAGGTAGAGATCTAGAAGAAAAATTAAGCAAAGAAGGATTATCCGTAGTCTATCATCAGTTAGATATAACTTCTGAAAAATCAATAGATGATTTAATTGATTTTTGTAATGATGAATATAGAACCATAGATGTATGGATTAATTCGGCATACCCTCACACTTCTGATTGGGGTAAAAAATTTGAAAAGATAAAATATGAATCCTGGAAAAGAAACGTGGATATGCATATGAATGGATATTTTCTTTGTTGTCAAAAAACCGCTGAATATATGAAGAAAAAAGAAAGGGGGGTGATCATTAACTTCGGTTCTATATATGGAGTAGTCGGACCGAAATTTTTTATATACGGGGATGCAGGTATGACCTCCCCAGCAGCATATTCAGCGATAAAAGGAGGAATTATTAATTTCACGAGATATCTAGCAACTTATTATGCACCACATAACATCCGGGTGAATGCCATATGTCCTGGAGGAGTTTATAACAATCAAGATGAGCAGTTTGTAAAAAAATACAGCAAGAATACTCCGTTAGGTCGAATGGCTAAACCCGAAGAAATCGCCGGGCCTACTTTGTTTCTTGCCTCCGATGCAGCCTCTTATATAACTGGACAAGTTTTGATGGTTGACGGTGGATGGACCACATGGTAAATATGCATAGAATACATATTTTAGATAAAAAAATTGGAAAAAATCATCCTTGTTTTGTTATTGCTGAGGCGGGTGTTAATCATAATGGTAAACTAAATTTGGCTAAAAAATTGGTTGATGTGGCAGTTGATGCTGGTGCTGATGCTGTTAAGTTTCAAACATTTAGAAGTGAAGGAGTTGTTACAGATAAAGCAGATACTGCATCTTATGTTAAGAAGAATATTGGAAAAAACATCAAGCAAATTGAGATGATTAAAAATCTTGAACTAAAGTATGACGAATTTAGAGAATTGAAAAATTATTGTGATAATAAAAATATAATATTTCTTTCTACACCTCACTCGTTTGATGCAATTGATTTTTTGGATGATTTAGTTCCCGCGTTTAAGTTTGGATCTAGCGATTTGACAAACATTCCTACAATTAAGCATGCTGCTAAAAAAGGCAAACCTATAATCCTTGGAACTGGTATGGCAACATTACAAGAAGTAAAAGATGCAATATCATCTATTAAAAAAACTGGTAATGATAACATAATTGTTTTACATTGCACTACAAATTATCCTTGTCCCTTTGAAGAAGTAAATATGAATGCAATGATAACGATGCAAAAAAAACTTGATTGCTTGGTAGGCTATTCAGATCACACCATGGGTATATCTGTTCCAGTAATGGCAGCTACTCTTGGAGCAGTGGTTATAGAAAAACATTTTACAATTGATAGGAATCTATCCGGTCCAGATCATAATGCATCACTTGAACCAACTGAACTAAAAAATATGGTTACTGAAATACGAAATGTAGAAAAAGCACTGGGCCGAAGTGAAAAAAAACCTACAGATTCTGAAAAAGAAATTATGAATGTTGCAAGGAAAAGCATTGTTGCAAAAAAAGATATAAAAAAAGGGGAAATTATAAGGAGAAAGTTGCTATGTATTAAAAGACCTGGAATAGGGCTTCACCCAAAAGAAATTAATAATATTCTTGGAAAAAAAACAAGGAAGGATATTAAAAAGGATGAACTTATTTTAAAAAAGGATATTGAGTAATATGAGAAAGATAGCTGTTGTTACCGGTACTCGCGCAGAATATGGTTATTTAAAACCGCTTATGAATGAAATAGAAAAGGATGAACATTTAGAATTAATACCTTTGGTAACAGGGATGCATCTTTTAGATGAATTTGGTAATACATATAAAATTGTTGAAAAAGATTTTCCCAATTCAATTAACATTCCAATGAAATTGATGGGGGATAGTTTAAAAGATATGGCAGTTTATTTATCATCAGGTATTGAAAATTTTGCAAATTTTTTTGAAAAAAGTAATGTTGACATTGTAGTCGTTTTAGGGGATCGGTCTGAAGCTTTAGCCGCAGCTTTATCTGCATTGTATTTAAACATTCCTATAGTTCATATCAATGGTGGAGATGTCACAGAGGGAATTATTGATGAGCAAATTAGACATGCTTTAACAAAAATTTCTCATATTCATTTTGTGCACAATAAAAAAAATGCTGAACGCATCAAACGGATGGGGGAAGAAGAAAAACGGATTTTTATTACTGGTGCTCTTACTATCGATGTAATTAAAAATACGAAATTAAAATCAAAGAAGGAAATTTTTAAGCAATTAGACTTAAACCCACACGAAACAACATTTTTAGTTGTTCAACATCCTATAACCACACTAACTGACCGGGGCTATCATCAATTCGTCACATTATTCAAAGTGCTCAATCAATTGAAAAAACAAACTGTTCTTATTTATCCAAATTGTGATGCCGGCGGAAAAAAGATTATTAATCTCATTAAAAAAAATGAAGATAAAAGTTATTTGAAAATTGTAAAAAATCTGTCTCACAAGGATTATTTGAGTTTAATGAAATCAGCGGATCTTATGATAGGTAATTCAAGTAGTGGAATAATTGAAGCACCCTCATTGAAAGTACCTGTTCTTAACATAGGCAGTAGACAACAAGGAAGAGAACGATCGGATAATATTTTAGATGTCAACCCAAAAAAAGATGATATAATACAAGCTATTAATTATGTATTGAATGATAAAAAATTTCAACATAAGGTAAAAGACTGTAATAATAAATTTGGTGATGGAACTGCAAGTAAAAAAATTGTTAAAATTTTAAAAGAAATTTGTATTACAGATAGTTTTATTCAGAAACAGCTAACATATTAAAAAAATAGGAAATGGAAAATGAAGGAAAATAGATTTAAAGATTGGAAAAAACCGGAATTTGATTCAAAAGGTATGACACATTGGAAATGGATGTGCCAATATCATGAAAACTTAGAATTAGATATCTATGTTGATATTGGTGCATTTACGTATATCAACGCTAAATACGGGGTTAAAATAGAGAAAAACGTTCAAATAGGCTCACACTGCTCAATTTATAGTCATTCTACTATTGATAACAAAAAAGGAAAAATAATTATTAAAGAAAATGCTCGTATCGGAACACATAGTACTATTATGCCCGGTGTAACCATTGGAAAAAATGCTCTTGTCGGAGCATACAGTTTTGTAAACAAAGATATACCCGATAATACACTTGCTTTTGGTATACCCATTCAAATAAAAAAATCAGAAGAAGATCAATAAAATTGTATAAACAGTATACAATTATTTTTTAAACAGGTATCCTATTCATAAGATTGATGCATTTTAAGATACCATTATTTAAAACTTATTGGGACCAAGAAGATATTGACGCTATTTCCAAAGTGATCAGACGAGGGACATATTGGGCAACTGGTCCTGAAATCCAAGAATTCGAACAAAAAATAGCAAAATTTGTTAAAAGAAAATATTGTATGAGTTTTAATTCTGGTACATCAGCACTTCATACCGTACTTCTTTCATATAATGTAACATCTGGTGAAGTTATCGTTCCATCATTTACATTTATCTCAACAGCAAATGCAGTCTTATTAGCTGGTGCAACACCAGTTTTTGCAGAAACTGAAGGAAAAACATATGGTTTAGATGTAGAAAGCGTTAAAGAAAAAATTACCAGCAAAACAAAGGCAATCATACCGCTTCACTATGGAGGTCTTCCATCAAAAGATATTAAAGAATTAAAAGAATTAGCAGATGAAAATAATATTTTACTTATTGAAGATGCGGCTGAATCACTTGGATCAAAAATGGATAATCAAATGACTGGAAGTTTCGGAGATGCAGCAATGTTTAGCTTTTGTCAAAACAAGGTTATCACAACTGGTGAAGGAGGGATAATAGTTACTGATTCAAAAAAAATTTATGAAAAAATGAAACTAATACGATCTCACGGGCGAGTAGAGCCAAAAAATAAAAATTATTTTTCTACTACAAAAGAAATGGATTACGTAGACATAGGATATAATTTCCGTATGCCCACTATGAATGCAGCACTTGGAATCTCACAACTAAAAAAAATAGATAAAATAATAAACATGAGAAGAGAAAAAGCAAAGTATTATCATGAAAAACTAAAAGAAATTGAAAATATAATGTTACCAACGGAATTAAAAAATCAAAAACATGTTTATCAAATGTATACTATTCAACTAAAAAACAAAAAAACAAGAGATAACCTTCAAAAACATTTGACAAAACAAGGCATTATGACCAAAGTCTATTTTTATCCAATACATTTAAAAACGTTTTATAAAAACAAATTTGGATATAAAAAAGAAGACTTGCCGAAGACAGAAGAAATATCGGAAAAAGTATTAACGTTGCCAATATATCCCCAACTAACAAAGAAAAATCAAGAGCACATTACAAAAAATATTATTACTTTCTTTAATTAGGTGAAAAAAATATGGATTCTTTGGAAAAGTTTTACGAGAATAAAATTATACTCGTAACCGGTGGATGCGGTTCAATTGGTAGTGAAATAGTAAAAAAACTCCTTAAATTTAATGTTAAAACTATACGAATATTTGATAACAACGAAAGTAAACTATTTGACATGGAACAAGAATTAAAAACAAACAAAATACGGCCTTTCATAGGCGATGTAAGAGACAAAAATCGATTGCTCAGATCTGTTGAAAATGTTGATTTTATTTTTCACGCCGCCGCGTTAAAACATGTTCCATTATGTGAATACAATCCATTTGAAGCAGTTAAAACAAACATCCTTGGAACTGAAAATGTAATAAATGCTGCACTAAAAGAAGAAATCGAAAAATTAGTTTTTATTAGTACTGATAAAGCAGTAAACCCAACAAACGTTATGGGAGCTAGTAAACTACTAGCAGAGAAAATAACCACTTCAGCAAATAATTTCAAAGGACTGAAAAAAACAACTTTTTGCAGTGTAAGATTTGGTAATGTTCTCAACTCTAACGGATCTGTAATACCTCTATTCAAAAAACAAATTAAAAACGGTGGACCAGTTACTGTTACTGATCCAAATATGACCCGATTTTTTATGAAAATACCTCAAGCTGTAGAACTAGTTCTAAAAGCAGGTTTCATATCTACTGGAGGAGAAACGTTCATTTTCAAAATGCCAACTGTTTGTATTGGTGATTTAGTGGAAGCAACAATAGATTATTTTGCCTCTAAATATGATTATAAACCTGAAGATATTGAAGTAAAAATAATTGGAAAACGACCTGGAGAGAAAAAGCATGAAGATCTGATGAATGACACTGATACAAAAAACGCATATGAAAATAAGGAAATGTTCATAACTATGCCTACAAAAAGTCAAATAGAAAAATGGAATTTAGAAAAAACAAAAAGAAAAAAATATTCATCGAAAGATAAAAAACCGTTAACCAAAAAACAAATAATACATTTGTTAGAGTGACACTAATAAGACAGTAATAAATATATCCTAAAATACTACATATACTAATCAATTATATCTATCCGATATATTTCAAATTCCATTTCCCAAGAATATATCTTCAACCATCCTCATTTAATCATAATTAAAAAAAAGAACACTAACAAATTAACATTTTATCAACATTAAAAATATCATATAAAATAAAAAAATATCTGAAATAGATTTAAAACATAAAAATTACCAATAAAAAAGTAAAAATATACAAACTTTATCCTAAAATTACATTGATTCGCTACCTTTTCCTACCACATTTTTTATAATATCTTTAAAGCAATTTATTTTTTTACCTGTTAATTCCAAATATTTTCTTTTAAATAAGAATAAACCAATCTTGTAAGAGATACCAAGAGCAATTCTCTCTAGGTGAAAGATTATCATACCATTTCCTATTCGACTTAAAAACTCTTTTTGTTCTTTTTGAAGATGTATCCACTACAACATTTTCCTCAAAAATAGTTGGTCTTGTATTAATATCTTCAAATTCAATATCTAAAAATTTAAAAATACCTTTCATTGTTTTTTCAGGGTCTGAAGTTAATTGATCATAATTAATAAAATATGAGTTTGGATCATCTAGATACAAAAGCTGGTCAAGTAAAACTTTTAAAACATTTTTAGTCTCTATGATTATATCTTTAATTGACAACCTTATTCCTTTTCTTCTTCTATCGTTGATAATGCTTCTGACAACCATCCTAGGATCTCTTAAAATCATAACTATTTTTGAATCAAAAGAAAAAATCATTCTCCAAAAAGCCAATATCTTCTTTGTATCTCCTCCCACTTCTTTAACAACCCACTTTTTAGGATCGGAAGGATGTTTTTCACATGCAAGATACAAACTATATATATATATGATTTAATAATATCCTCAATTTTTTCTTCAGTTTTCAGTGAATCTGTTAACTTCAAGAATTTGTTTTTATTAAAATTATTATATGATTTATCATT
>JAZKSQ010000195.1:0-3014 GCA_036625995.1 Thermoplasmatota archaeon
ACGCCTGCGAAATGGAACATATACTTCATCCTCAAACCATGAACGTTATAATCAAATTTGTAGAACTATTGAACAGCTGTAACTTTTCTCCTATCTGGTTAGACAGACTTAAAAGATATGTAGAAACAGATGAGTTACCTAATTGCCCTGAAGAATTATCGAAAATCTGTGAAAAATATACCAAAAGAAAAAAATAAAGTATAAACAAATAGGAGTTTAACTTTGAAATTGACTGTAATATATGATAATGAAGTATTCAAGCAAAATCTTAATTTACGATCAGACTGGAGATTTGCATGTTTCATAGAAACAAAAAATAATGAAAATATTTTATTTGACACAGGGGTAAAAGGAAGAATCCTTTTAAAGAATATGGAGATTTTGGATATAGATCCACAAACAATTGATAAAATAATAATTTCTCACCAACACTGGGATCACAAGGGTGGATTAAAAACAATTCTACCCTTAGTTGGTAAAGCAAAGATTTATAGATTAGAAGATGACAAAAAAACAGAAATAACTACTTATGTAGTTACCAAAACTCAGAAAATAGCTGAGGTAATCTATATAACAGGTAGATTACAGGGTAAACCTGTAGATGAACAATCTTTAGTTCTCAAAGGAAAAAAGGTTGATATGTCCTGGCTGGTTGCTCTCATCCGGGTGTAGAAAAAATATTACAAGAGGCAAATCAAATCGGCGAAGTCGTAGGAATATTAGGTGGTCTTCACGGTTTCAACAAATTTTCCATTTTAGAAGATTTAGAATTAATCTATCCTTGTCACTGTACCAAACACAAACAGGAACTTAGAGAAAAATACCCAGATATTTCCCATGGCTGTGGAGTAGGAAAAACTATAGATTTAGACAGTATAAAATGAACTCTGAGGATATGGTAGAGGTAGCTTTATAGTAATCAAATCATCAAAGTAAAAAAATGTTTTTTTAGGAGAAAAAAACTATGATGCCTCTAGCTCCCTTCCGTTCCTTTCAAGTTTTAAACAAAGAAGTTTTTCGATTTTATCCTACTTTGTTTCATGTTTTTTGTTTATTTTATATCTCCGAAGATTTTTTTAAACCTCATCACACTCTATTTTTTTGATGTTTTATGATACAACATGAAGATAGAGAAAAGATGAGTGAAAAAACATTAGACCTTGATCGTGCAAGACGATCTTTAATAGAGGAGATAGAGGCTGTAAATTGGTATCAAGAAAGAATTGATGCCACAAAAGATGATTCTCTAAAAGATATCCTGGTTCATAACCGAGATGAAGAAAAAGAACATGCGGCAATGATCATCGAATGGATACGAAGAGAAGACCCTGCTTTTCATGAGGAACTTGAAACATATCTTTTTAAAGATAAAAAGATAACTGAAATCGAGGAAGAATAAAATATCTAACAAAAGACAGTGATAAGAAAATAGATTACCTGTAAAAATCGTAAAAAAAATCAGGTAAAATATTTTCATTTTAATTCTGTTGATTTCTAAACCCAAATTTTACTTTCTACTATATCAAGACTCCAGATGTTGTAACTCACTTTTTTTTTGAACAATTTTCAAACAATATAGTATAACCTAACTAAGAAAAATTTATTACGCGAGGAGGGAGATTTGAACTCCCGCGGTCTCTATGGACCAATGGATTAGCAGTCCATCGCCGTAGCCAGGCTGGGCCATCCTCGCAAAAAATATTTCTTTTAGTATCTGACACTCAAATATAGATCATAGATAAAAAACTTATGTCCACCTTCTAAAACTAAAACATAATGAATAGCAAAACTATATTAAAAACAAATTTTATTAAAAGGTTTTGTGTAAAATAAAATATGGAGGATTGGACAGAAAAATATCGACCACGTAACCTCAGCGGGATAGTTGGAAATGATAAAGCTGTAGCGATGTTAAAAAAGTGGTGTGAAAACTGGGAGAAAGGTAAACCTAATAAAAAAGCGGTGATACTCTCAGGTAAACCCGGTGTAGGGAAAACAAGTGCTGCAGTAGCAATATCTCGAGAATACGGTTGGACTCTAATTGAACTCAACACTTCTGATGCAAGAAACGCTAAAAAAATCAAACAGATAGCCACCTCTGGAGCTATGAACGAAACCTTTGACGACCAAGGAAGATTTATATCCAGCCGAAAAGGCGGAAGAAAACTTATAATGCTGGATGAAGCCGACAACCTCTATGAACGAATATCGGGAGGCAGCGGTAAATCAGATAACAACGACTATAGCGATCGCGGCGGTAAAAGAGCAATAGTTGAAACAGTAAAAAACACTAATCAACCTATCATTCTAATCGTTAACGATTATTACAGCTTGATAAAAGGTAGTGGAGAACCACTAAAAAAATTGTGTAAACAAATAAAATTTTATCCACCATATAACAACCAAGTTTTTTCTCTTCTAAAAAAAATATGTAACAGAGAGAAAATCAATGTCAACAATAAAATTCTACAGAGTATAGCTGATCGATGTGGAGGAGATATAAGATCCGCTGTAAACGATCTACAATCCCTATGTTTAGATAAAAAACAGGTAGATGTTGATTCTTTAAACGTATTAGGTTACCGTGACCGTCAGAAAATCATCTTTGACGCTCTGAGAGATATTTTTAAAACAAATAACATAAAAACTATCAGAGAAACTCTAAAAAACTTGGATGAAGACCCCCGTAGTTTACTTTTTTGGATCAATGAAAATCTACCTAAAGAATACATGGATATACGAGATTTGTCTGAGGGATACGATGCTATCTCCAGAGCAGATGTATTCCTTGGTAGAACGTTCCGTCGACAAAACTATGGTTTATGGAGCTACGCATCAGATATGATGAATGCGGGAGTCGCTGTATCAAAATCTCATAGTTATCCAAATGAACGATACCGTTTTCCCACTTGGCTGAGAAAAAAGAAGAGTAACAAAAACACGCAGGTAGTAAAAAACGCTGTTATAAAAAAATTCTCTAAATCTTTCCATGCATCTAGAAATAAATCACAAGA
>JAZKSQ010000014.1:0-15436 GCA_036625995.1 Thermoplasmatota archaeon
GCCTGTCCATTTAATCTCGTGATAACCACTATTAGGATTGTATTCAGCGTCGCCATGTTTTTCACCATCTATAAATACTTTGACCTCTAAATTTTTACTTTCGTCGTTGTCATCTTCAGCTATAAATTGTAATGGACGAAGTCTAAAACCTCCAAAACCCATCGTATCAGAAACAACGTTAAGATAGGTCGCAAATAGCTTTATTCCAGAGAAATGAAAATACCCAGCAGTAGGGTTTTTAATTTCAATAGTTGGTGGGTCATCTGCGTTAGGATCTTCTATTGTGATTGAACGTGTTATACTGCCTTGTATATTGCAATAAGCTGTGACGGTAATTTCATCTCCTATTTCGGCGTCTATGGTGAATGATTTGGTAAACTCATCGGAGGTTTGACTGCTGTATTCTTCCTCAATCACTTGTACATCATTCTTTGTGATAACAAGTCTATTTACATAATGCCCAGCTGGTGGCACTGAATGTGCAATACTTACCTCCAAAACATTGCTATCTTTATCATATGTCAAATCCATATCCTGAGGAGGATGAGCACTAACATTTGTAGCAGCAAGTGACATTACCACTATCGCTGTTATTAAAAGATTTGTTTTTTTCATTTTTTTCACCTCCTTAAAAAATCTTTTTTTATTTTATAATTTTACTAACTCTACCTGAACTACCAGATGGCCCAAGATTGTCTTTACTTAAAACGTATAATTCGCCATTTGAATCCTCAGCTAAAGACAAGATGAATTTGTTGAAGTTCTCTTCCGGAATCAACTGAAATCTTTTCCATATGTTAGGTTCAACTTCTTCCAGATAATACAGTTTTCCATCTGGATTGAAAAAACTATTGCTCCAATCTCCAAAAACATATTTATCTTGTAGTGCTGTGATTTCTTTTCCCTTGTAGAAATATCCTCCGGTGATAGATTTTCCAACTGAATGACTATACTCATGGATTGGTTTTTCAAGTTCTTCCATATCGATATTTAATTTTTCTGCTAATCCGGGATCATATGGATGTTTTCCTTCCATTATTCTCCATCCATAATTTTTTCCTTTTTCAACAAAGTTTATTTCTTCCCATTTGTCCTGTCCTACATCCGCAACCACGAAATTATCGTTTTCTAAATCAAATGAAAATCGCCATGGATTCCGTAAACCATAAGCAAATATTTCGTCTCTACCCTTTTTTCCCAAAAAAGGGTTATCATTTGGTATACCATAAGGTGTGTCAGAATCTACATCTATCCTTAGTATAGATCCAAGTAGAGTTGAGATATTTTGTCCGTTTCCTATTTCTCCATGATCATCTCCTGCGCCTCCACCGTCACCTACCGCTATGTATAGATAATTATCAGGTCCAAACTTTAATTGTCCTCCATTATGATTTGCTTCTGGTTCATCAATTTTCATGATTATTTTTTCAGAATTTTCGTCAGCTATATCTGGGTTGTTGTTCGAGACTTTAAATTCTGAAAGTATACTTTCATGATTTATTCCCTGTTTTTCAGTCGGTGCACTATAGTATAAGAAAAATCTTCCATTATCTTTATAGTCAGGATGAAATGCTAGGCCTAGTAAACCTCGTTCGTCATAATTTGGATCGAGATCTACTATTTTATCTGAAATATCCATAAATGGTTGACTTAGTAGTTCATTATTTTTTATAATAAATATTTTTCCGGTTTGATCTGCAATAAAAAGTCTATTTGAGTCGTCATTGGGATAATCCATCGCTATCGGAGAGGTAAAACCATCGGCTATTTTATCTAGTTTTATCGTTAAACCCGGTTGTATTTTTATAAGAAAAAGATAAACAGATCCTTTGTAGGATTTTTCAAAATCCCCGACGGATACTTTTACTACTATCTCCCCAATTCCAAAAACAGGTTTGCTTTCGATTATTTGTTTTTCTCCGGCTTCTAGGTCTTGTATCGCTCCCGAGTTGGATGAATTTATTTTATTAAAAATTCCTCCCTTTACCGCCATATTCCATTCTAAATCAGTTAGTTGATTTTGCCCTGTGTTTTTTATGTCTACCTTTATTTTTAAAAAACCTCCAGTTATATTCTCAGCAGTGATTTCTAAGCTCTCAAAATTATTTTTTTTATTTTGATTATATGAAGAATAACTGGTTGTGCCGAACGTCGTTGTAAGTAGAATAATAGTTATAAATAAAATACATAATCTATTTCTCAATTTTTCTACAGCCTCCCTATATAACGGTTTCAATAGAAGAGGTTTGTTTATATAATTTTCTAAAGATTAGTTTAAAAAAAGTTAAAAAAGAGTTGGAATAGTGGTTAATTATTAGAAAAATTTGTCTATTTGTTTTTTTCTAGTATGGCAGGATTACAATTTTCACACATTGGTAATTCTGTCTTCATATAGCTTGAGTTATAAATATATATAATATCTATTCCAAGACCACCGAAGTCACATCCCTGGATTATATATGGTGAAACATTATGTGGTGCAGGAAGATTATTTTTTGAGATTGTGCCGTTACACATAAGTCCTGTATCATTGCTTATCGATGTTTTAAATCCATCTACATTAATTTGTACTTCATCTGTTTCAGTTACATTGTTCTCCCAGTTATAATAGGATAAATTCCAGGAACCTTCTATATCTGGAATATTTTCAACTGATATTTCTTTGAAACTAATGTTTACATTATCTATGAAGTATTGTCTATATGTTTCCCATGTTCCCCATACACCGATATGTATGAATACTTGGCCTGATTCATCTGTTTGTATAGTCGATTTATATGTCTTATTTAACCAGATATATCCTTGTCCCGTTCCCTGGTCATGTCCTGTTGTTTCCTGAACGGTTAAATCATTGTACGACTCTGGGTTTTGGTTTGTGGTACCAGTAAGAATTTTAAATAAGTTTACATCTCCGTAATCACTTGTCGCAAAATTATATGATATATTTACTTCATACTGGGAATTTTCTGATAAGTTAAAGGGTTTTTCCATCCATATTTTGCCGGCGTCATTCATATTATCTAAGTATAGTTTTACGGCATAATCTCCACTATATGAAAGAGTTGTGCTTCGTTCTATACCCCACTCTATTTGTGGTTCATCTAAATCAGTTCCATCTGGTTTCCATTCATCCATTCCTTGTTCAAAGGAATAAAAAAACCAATTTTTTGATCCATTTTCTTCTTCCTCTTCTAGACATCCACAAAGTATTACTGTAGATGCTAATATTGCAACTATTAAAATCGTCCATATAATTCTATTTTTTTTCATATTTTAAATCACTTTTTTTGATTAAAAAAATATAGTATAGACTATATATAGAGTTTGATAACGTTAGGTATATACCAAACAATATTAAAAACACTGATTTAATTCAAAAAATACTTTTTTTAAGATCTCTTGATATTGATTTATTTAATTAGGGAGAAATATTATCAAAGGAAAGTTAATATGGGATAAAAAAATAATTTTGCTAAGTTTATATAAATATTTTTTCCCGGTATCATTTTCCTTGATTTCCACTGTAATATTTAATTTTTTAAAACCTTTCAAACTTAGTATTAGCGAATCTATATTCAGTTTATTGGTTAATGTGTTTTCTTTGTATTTATCCTATTTTTATGATCATCTATATTTTTTAGAAAAACAAAGTTGATTTCTGGGTTTCTGAAAGATCTAAACGGACCATATTTTATAATTTAAAATAAGTATATGTTTCTTCTATCAGCTGCTTATTTAGCGGTAACTTCAACTATTATGCTTTTTAATCTAAGATGGAAAGTAAGTTTCCACATCCGGGATAGCGGGTCCTTTAACAGCTATAACATATGTTTATGGTATCAAAATAACCCCTGCTTTTTTATTAATACCTTTAGTAGCATGGGCTAGATTGAAGATGAATGCACATAATAAAAAACAACTTTTATCCGGTTTTTTAATAGCTATCTTGGTGACATATATAGTCTACGATGTTTTATATATACATGTAAGTTTTTGATTGGATTAAATGGAAGTTAAAAATAATTTTGAAAAAGCCACTTTTGGAGCTGGTTGTTTCTGGCAGATAGAAGAAGTCTTTAGGAAAGTAGATGGAGTAGTATCAACTATTGTAGGTTATATGGGTGGAAAAATTAAAAATCCTTCCTATGAACTTGTCTGTGAAGGAAACACAGGATATATTGAGGTAGTGCAACTCGTGTACGATAAAAAGATTATAAGCTATAATCAATTACTTGAAATCTTTTGGAAAATACATGACCCAACTTCTCATAATAAACAGGGATTAAATGTTGGTGAACAGTATAAATCAATAATTTTTTATCATAACAAAAAACAAAAAAATGATGCAGAGAAATCATTAGAAGAAAAGAATAAAAAAGGAAGATATGACGGTAGGATAGTTACTGAAATCAGAAAAGCAGAAAAATTCTATCCAGCAGAGGAATACCATCAGAAATATATTAAAAAAAACAGCAATATACAAACAAAATAGTGATACCTTATTTTAATTTCTAAAAAAAAATTGTTTTCATTATTTACAAAACTTTATTTTTATTCATAATTTTTTTAGTTGTTTTTCATATAGTTTTCAAACCAGTTAAATATTTCTTCATCTTAACAATTCAACCAAATATGCCCACTTTTTGTCTTGCTACATATCCTCGATTCGATATTATTTTTTTGTAGTTCATCGTAAAAATGTCCTGCGCATTCCTATGGAACTAATTTGTCTTTTTTCCGTGTATTAAGATAGTAGGAGGATATTGTTTTGAAAAATTTAATTGAGAAGTACAATTGAATTCTAGTCCTTTTTTAGTGATTTTAATTGACTCCGCATAGGCGGCTGAATGGACTGCTATAGCGTTAATTTTATCTTGTAATGTTTTGCCGAGCCAAATTGTCATAAATCCACCTGAAGAAAAACCTACAAAAAAAAGGTTATTTAAATCTGCTTTTAGAGAACTGTTTTCAAGCCATTTAATACACTCTTTAATTGTTACGACATCTTCTGAATTATTTTTTAGGGATATTGAATCCCATGCTCTAGGGCCAAAAGTTATGGGACGTCCGGCGGTTGGAGCTATTATGATAAAGCCTTTTTCCAAAAATTTTTTGGAAAAAACAGTTTGTTTTAGACTCCATGGGTTTAAACCAAAAAACCAAGACAGGGCAGTCTGAACAGCTCCATGCATTAAAAACAATACGGGATAACCTTGATTAGGTGAAGAAAAATCCGGTATTTTAAACAAAATTAGTCTTCCGTTAATGAAAGTAAATTGTGATGGAAAAATCATCTGTTCAAAATCTGTTTTTTTAAATTTTTAAATTCTCTATTTATTTCCTGTTTTTTTGTTTGACAGCTATACTCGAAGATAAAAAATAAAGACAGAACAACACCACAATAAAAAAAGCTATAATTTTTTTCTATATTTCATCCAATATTCTATTAAACAATGGAGGCTATAAGACTATGCTTTTAATGAAGTTTTAGTTTCATAAATATTTAAAGATTTTAAATATTGTTTTATTAAATATGATGACAATATTTACATTTTTAAGTCGATAATTTTTAGTTTAAGAATGAAAGGAGTTTATTTGTCTTTTTTGGGAGGCATTTTTTTAAGGAAGAAAAGAAAAAAAAACACAAAACCAAAAAAATAGTAAAATAATTTTACTCCCCTCATTCTCAACCAAGTCTCCCTATGAACAGGGATATATAAAATTTTCTCCGGTTTTAGTTGATAAAAAATTCATTTTTAAAAAAATTTCTTGATTAAAAAGATATTTGACTTGGAGAAAAAATCTTCTTTTATATTTGAACTTTATGCAGGGGAAGGGATTTGAACCCTTGAACCTCTACAGGAACAGATCTTGAGTCTGTCGCCGTTGACCTGGCTTGGCAACCCCTGCATCGGATTAGAGACATAACATTAAGCACAATAATAAAAGTTTAGGTTAAAAAAGTATTTAAACTAGATAACAAAAGTATTAATTATGCAAAATATAAATATTTAAATACTATATCTTTTCTATATAAAAAGGTGAATATTTATAGGTTTAAGGGAACATTGGAACACACGATTCGCATTTATTATGGCAGCTGTTGGCTCAGCTGTTGGTCTGGGAAATCTATGGCGTTTTCCATATATATGTTATAAAAACGGGGGAGGAGCTTTTTTAATTCCGTTTTTTACAGCAATATTTACTGCAGGAATCCCTCTATTAATCCTAGAGTTTACCCTGGGACATATGACACAAGAAGCGCCTCCCCAAGCATTTAAAAAAATTGGGAAAAAATGGGAATGGACAGGTTGGTGGACCTCCTTAATACCATTCATGGTGGCAATATACTATGTGGTAATAATGTCCTGGTGCTTTTCATATATGATATTTTCAATAAAACTAAGATGGATGCCTAATGCTACACAATTTTTTAAAACATTTATTGGAGATACTGGAACCCCCACTATATTAGTGGGAATAAATCTACCAGTCCTGTTAGGGTTAATAGCGGTTTGGTCAACAGTATTTCTAATACTTTACAAAGGAGTAAAAAGGATAGGGAAAGTCGTAGCATTAACAGTACCTATACCCACAATCCTATTGATACTTTTGACAGTAAGAGGGCTAACGCTTCAAGGTGCTTTAGAAGGAATTAATTATTATCTTACACCCAACTTCGGGGCTCTTTTAGATATAAATGTATGGCTTTCAGCATACGCACAAGTATTTTTTTCTTTTAGCCTAGCTCAGGGGATAATGATTACATATTCAAGCTATCTCAGAAAAAAATCCGATATAAATGGAAACGCATTTATCATCGCTTTTGCAGATGCAGGAACTTCTTTTCTAGCTGGCTTTACTGTATTTAGCGTAGTTGGATATTTAGCATCAATAAAAGGAATTTCTATAACTACTTTAGGGGAACAAATCGCAGGTCCTAACCTTACTTTTATAACCTATCCTACAGCGATATCTCTTCTACCAGTTGCAGCTGAATTCTTTGGAATAATATTCTTTATCGCTTTACTCACCTTCGGGATAGACTCTGCATTTTCAATGATCGAACCAATAAATGCAGGAATAAATAAAAAATGGAGAATCTCAAAGACCAAAACTACAGCAATAATCTGTATAATCGGTTTTACGATAAGTACCATATTTGCTACAGGTGGGGGATTCTATCTTCTGGAAATATTAGATACCTATGTGGCGAATTTTGGGCTAGTCTCTATTGGTCTTATTGAGTGCCTTATTCTGGGATGGATATATCCAATAAAGAAAATGACGGCGCATGCCAATAAAACATCAGATTTAAAAATCGGAAAATGGTGGGAAATTCTAGTAAAATATATAATACCAACAATTCTTATAATACTCTTATTCTCTTCAGCCATAGAACGTGTTACAACAACTCTAACATATCCCTGGTGGATAACTATATTAGCAGGGGTACTCCCATTAAGTGTAGTGATATTTTTATCCTTTCCATTAATGAAAAGCAAAACAAAAAAACAATCTTAAATTAAAAAAATGCTATAACCAATAAAAAAACATCCTCCTGTATCTTTCAAACATTTTATATAGATAAAGTTGTATAAAATCCAAAAAAATAAGGATAGATATAAAAGCAGTTTTCATATTCAAACTAATGCCTAATTTATTGGGAGAGCAAGAAAAGATGCCTAAAAAGAAGATAAAATGTCCTAAGTGTCAAAACAAAATGACAGTTGATTTAGAAGCTGGTCAAACAAAATATGTAACCTGTCCAGAATGTGGACAAAAAGGAAGAATCACTGGGAGCTTAGAAAAAAAACAGATAGAAGATGATAGAAAAAGTGTAATACAAGTAAGAAATCTTACAAAAAAATTTAATGGATACAAAGCCACTAATAATGTATCATTTAATGTCAAAGAAGGCGAAATATTCGGTTTTCTAGGACCGAATGGCGCAGGAAAAACAACTACCATAAAATCTATTTTAGGTTTAATTCATCCTGACGCTGGAAGTATCAAAATAAAAGGAGTTGACATATTCGCTGAGGAAAAAAAAGCAAAAAAACATATTGGTTATCTGCCAGAAAAAGTCGCTTTTTATGAAAATCTTACTGCACTACAAAACCTCAATTTTTATGCTGAAATAAAAAATATTTCAAAACAAAAAAGTATGCCTCTAATAGAAGAAATGGGGCTACAAAACGCTGTTAATAAAAAAGTAGGAGGCTTTTCCAAAGGAATGATTCAGAGATTAGGCATGGCCAGAGCAATATTAGGCAATCCTTCTTTGTTAATACTTGATGAACCCACAGGGGGACTTGACCCGCGAGGTGTAGCACTCATTAGAAATAAAATAAAGGAATTAAATCAAAATGGTACCACAGTTTTTCTCTCTTCGCATATATTAGGAGAAGTTCAGGAAGTTTGTGACAAAGTAGGGATAATAAACAAGGGTAAGATGGTCGCTGAAGATACTGTAAAAAATCTAAGTGATAAATTGAACCTTAAACCAAAAATTACTGTTGAATTAGAAAAGATAACAGAGAAAATAGTCAAAAGAATCAGAGAGATACAAAATGTAGATAAAGTTATAACCGAAGGGAATAAGTTAGATATAGTTTGCAGTCCGAAAACTAAATCAAAGGTAATTGTAGCTATAGAAAAAGCTGGTGGAAACATAATAAATCTTGGAACAAAAGAAACTTCCCTTGAAGAAGTATTTATGAAATATACAGAGGAGGAATAAAAAAGAATGGGTTTAGACTCCATAGTTAGTATAGCAAAAAAAGAGATAATGGATAATATCAGGAATAAATGGGTTATAATAATTACTATCATTTTTACTTCCCTTACTCTTTTAGCATCGTATGCAGGCTCAATATTTGGATCGGGATGGCAGGATTTATCCGGTACAATCAGTACTATGAGTACTCTCGTTCAATATTTGGTATCTATAATTGCGTTAGTTCTTGGTTATTCTGCAATCATTGGCGAGATAGAAAAAGGATCTATGAGCTCTTTGATAGCTTTACCGACAAATAGAAAAGAAATCCTCTTTGGAAAATTCATTGGACTAGGCACAATTCTTGCTATAGCCGTGTTGATTGGTTTTGGTCTTGCAGGTATAATCATTAGTTTCAACGTAGGAAATGTAAATTACGGAGAGTATCTATTTTTTATTGGATCTTCGATATTTATGGGTTTAATTTTCCTAAACATTGGATTACTTTTATCGACCTTATTTAATAAAAGATCCACTGCAATGGGGAGTGCAATATTTGTCTGGGTTTTATTTGCAATCATCTGGATTTTCATAACTTCGGCAATTGTCGTAGCTTCTGGAACAGTTCAGGCGGGCACAACTAATCCTGCCAGTATAGAGCTACCTGTAGCATATTGGGCTAGTAATTTCTTTAATCCTTTATCATCTTATTCTTCTTTTGTTTCATTAAACATCGAATCGATTCAGAACACAATGGTTAGTGCCTATGGCGAATTGGGTATTACCCCACCACTTTATTTTAATAGCACAAATATGCTTATATCAATGATTATTTGGTTTATCGCACCGTTATTAATAGCTTTCTGGAGATTTGGTAATAAAGATATTTAAAAAGATTATCTAAAATCTTTTTTTCTAAAACATTTTTATTATATTTATCTACAAAGAATCCTATTTGACGAAGACAAAATTATTTCTATACTAAAAAAAACGGCTGGTTATACTTAACTTGAAAAAAAAAGAATTGATGATTAATACCTAGAGTTGATATTAAAAAAACGATAATTTGACATGAAACTCTTTAAAAGAAATAGAATATTAATTTATTAGATTTACAATGTCCAGAAAAAAACTCGTAAAGGAAAAACTTGCAAGGATTGATGCTGGAGTAGGAGACTGTATACAAATCAAAAAAGATTCAAACGTAAGAAAAGGGGTTTTAATGCCTCATCATGAGTTCAGTGACTCGGACATAATAAATATAAAGTTAAAAAATGGATACAACATCGGTCTTAAAATAACTTCAGATACGCAGATAAAACTTATAGAAAAAAAAAGAAGAATAGAAAAGAAGAATAAGAAGATTCCTTATGAAAAAGAAAAACCAGATATATCATTAATCGGAACAGGGGGAACTATTGCCTGTTATGTAGATTACAGAACGGGGGCAGTACATCCAGCAAAATCAGTAGAGGAATTAGCTTTTTCAGTACCAGAAATATTCGAAATTGCTAATATTAAATCTAGGATCCTTCTCAGAAAATTTAGCGAAAATATCGAACCTAAAGATTGGAAGATGATAGCAGAAAAAACCGCTGAAGAACTTAATTCAGGTTCCAAGGGAGTTATTATCACGCATGGTACAGATACAATGGGATATACCGCCGCAGCATTATCATTTATGCTAGAAAATCTCAATGGCCCGGTTGTTTTAGTCGGATCTCAAAGATCCAGTGACAGACCCTCTTCTGATGCTGTTCAAAATCTAATTTCAGCAGTAGAATTAGTAGCAAAATCAGATTTAGGAGAGGTAGTTGTGGTGATGCATGGTGAAACATCTGATACATATACTAATATTCTTAGAGGGACAAAGACTCGTAAATTCCATACTTCAAGAAGAGATGCCTTTAAACCAATAAATACAGAACCTATTGGAAAAATCAAGAACGGTAACATACAACTTACTTCACAATATAAAAAAGCCAAACAGGGGGAAGTGAAAGTTAAAAACAAGCTTGAAACGGATGTAGCAATGATTTATGCTTATCCCGGTCTTAAACCAGAGGATATTCCAGAAAAAAAAGGAATAGTTCTGATTGGAACAGGACTTGGGCATATACCCAAAGAGATTTTGCCACGAATCAAAGAATTATCAGAAAAGGGAGCAGTGTTTACAATGACCTCTCAATGTTTTTACGGTAGAGTTAACATGAAAGTTTATTCAACTGGTAGAGATATCTTAAAAACAGGAATTATTCCTTGTTATGATATGCTTCCAGAAACAGCTTATGTTAAACTTATGCATGCTTTAGCCTATGCCAAAGACCAAAGAGGTGTTGAAAAAATAATGAAAAAAAATATTGCAAACGAGATGACAAAAAGAACAAAAACTCAATGTTTTATGTAAAAAAGAGAGTTAAAAAAATAGGGAGAAAATATTGTTTTTTAGGAATTTTTCTCTGCGATATCTCCTATGAAAGGGAGTTTATATTTCTCTCCTTGATAGGCTTTAATCATTAAAACCAACCATAGGATTACCGTGATTGCCCATACTATCCAGCTGAGATAGACAAACGCCATATTTTGAGTAACTCCTACGGTATATCCGTAAGTTGTACCATAAGTTACGGTAGGCGTACTTAATGCACCAAAAATCCATCCTAAAATTGTCAAAGGTAGAAAAGTCAATACAGATTGCAATGCATGAAATCTAACTTTTTTATTGTCCTTTTCTAAAAAATAGAATATGATTCCTGATACCCAAACTATCAAGTAGGATAACAGACCTGCTACATTCTCCTCTAAACCTAACGACGTTTTTTCTGCCATTTATTGATCCTCCTATTAATTTTGTCTAAGGAAACATTCTCTTAGTATTTATTTTTTATTAAAAAAAGAGGAAATACATATTTTACATCAGTTCTTTGGGGAGGAAAAAGATTTTTTCGTCTATTTTTACTATTTTTACTTTATCTGAATTGAAATTAAATGCCTTGGGTTTTCTAACTGTATACAACTTATAGTTATCCCTATCCATTAATTGTGCTTCTTTTTTATTTTGACTTACTAATATCATTTCTTCAATTAACTCACTTGAGCCAACGACTTTTGTTTTACCCATTTTTTTTAACTTGTAATTCATACTCTCCCAGCTTTTAAGATCAACTAAATGTACTTTATTTCTTGATATTCTTTTTACATAATAATATCTATCCTCGAAAAATACAAAATCTTTTTTCTTAAATGAAGGTGCTCTGAGCAGATAAGTCATTCTGTAAATTTGTTCTCCATCGCGCATACCTATATTTTCCGAGGATTTAGTAATCTCACCACCGATTTTATCCTGTAGATCTTTTATTATGGAATAGGCAACTTTTTTGTTACTAATAAAAAAGTCAAACCCTCCATGTTTTTGGCCTTGATCTGCAATAAATAAATTCCGGTTTCCGTTAATATTTAGATCTCTTATCTTATTATTTACAAATAAAACTATTTCATCCAGTTCTTTTTCTGTTAAATCTCTATCCTGAGCTCTAATCTGGAGAATTGCTTCATGGTACCCCCCATGCATTTTTGAACAAACATCACAAACTGTTCTTTTGAATCTTACGAAAACTTGATGTTTTTCTTTGATTTCGGAGTTTTTTAAATAACCCTTAATTATTATTTCACATGAAATACGTTCTCTTTCCTCTCTGCATTTAGTATCAATAGTTATGTCTTTAAGTTCGTTACTAATTTTGAAAATATCTTTTATGACTTTTTTTAGGAGTTCTTCAAACTTTTTATTTGTCCATTTATCTTTATATTTTATAGAGCCGCAATGTGCACAAATATATAGGTCTATGTTTTTTGGCCCCTCAGTGAATTTGTTTTCCTCTAAATAACATTCTAAACATAAACCGTTTCTGAATATTTTCGTCTCTTTTCCACATTTAACACAAAACATATATCCTAATCCTAGAGTAACCTACTATTTCTTTTAAAATAAAATTTTCATCTGTTATAAACCTTTGCCGGAGGAAAAACCGCCTACATTATCTTAAATATCAATTTATATCAAAAAAATATGAAAAATACGTTATTTTGATTTTTTATAAAATTTTTTTTCTTGTTTAAAAATTCTTAGAAAATATAAATTACGTTGCTGGATTTTCACCATGAAAATTAAAAAATATTAACTTATAAATAATGTTACAATTAATTAGATTTATATACACCTATATTGATATTGATCTGAGATGGCTAGGAAAAGTCGAGAGGAAATAAGAAAAGACGAACTTGAAGTATTAAAAAAATTATCAGAAGATGCCAAGCAATCACCTAATGAAATCTCAAATAAATGTGGTTTTTCAAGGCAAAAAGCTTGGAGAATTATAAAAAAACTGGAAAATACAAAAGAAATATGGGGTTATACAACAATAACTGATGAGGAAAAATCAGATCAGAATATTTACATAACAATGATACAAGGAAAAACACCGGATAAAAAATTCGTAGAAAAAATGAGTGAAGATCTCAAAGAAAAAAAACCAAAAAAAGATTTAGACGTAGATATAGTCGAAATATTCTTACTCCATGGTGGTTTTGACTGGTTAATAATGTATACTGCAAAAGACATAAGACATGCTAGAAAATTTTCAGGATACCTTGAGAAAAAATATGGAGAAATTTTTGAAAAAATCGAACTGTTAGAAGAAATATTTCCACTAATAAAAGCAGGAAAAGTAAATCCAAGGTTAGACAAAATAAAACAATTCTCGATTAAATAGAAAAATTTTTTTAGTCTTGTGCCAAATAAACGCCTATCATTATTAAAAAACCACCGAATAAAAATAACAAGCCTATACTTTCTCCAATAAAAGAAGATAACACTATTGTAAATAAAGGGATAAGATTCAAAAAAACTGCAGAGCTACCTACTTCTCTTTTCGATAAAACATGATACCAAGCAAGATAAGCGAATATAGAGCAAATCAACCCTAAATATAGAACGCCAAGCCAGCCAGTCAATGATATAGAAAATAATAAATCAATAATATCAGAAAAAACAAAGGGAATAAAAAAAATAGTTCCCATAATAAACGCATAAGTCGTAATAACAAAAGTGTCAAATCTACTTAAAAGATATTTACCCAGTACTGAAAAAATTGCCCAGCAGACAGCTGACAAAATAACAAAAATACATCCTATCAAAAAACTAATATCAAAAACTATCTGTTGATTACCCATCTGACCTAAAATCACAACTATAACACCTAAAAAAGAAATAATAATACCTGAAATTTTTTTTAAAGAAAAAATCTCTTTTAAGAAAATAGCTGAAAAAATTGATATGAATATTACATTTGTATTTATCAGTACTCCTCCGGTCGATGCATTAGTCAACTTTATACCTGTAAACTGAAATATATAAAGAAAAGTAACACCGGTTAAACCTAAAAGTGAAATTGAAAAAATATTTTTCTTAAATACAGATAATGTAATCTTTTTTGATTTTGAAAAAAATAGAATAAGTATCATAATCGGCGTGGCAACTGCAAAACGTAAAAAACCTAGATAAACTGGAGGTATTTCATCTACAGTCAGTCTTACAGCTATAAATGAGGCAGCAAATGCAAGACTTGCCAAAGTTAAAAGAATATAATTAATCCATTTTTTTCTTAACATAACCTTCACTAAATAAAATCAAAAAAATAGTCATTACAAAATACAGTTATTTACTTTTTGTTTAAACTAAGGGTTCTAAACAAAGAATTCGCTTTTCTAACTTATTTTTTTACCATAAAAAATAAAAAGGAAAGATAAGAGTTAGGTTACAGTTTAATTATGACAAATAGAAACGGACGACATGACCCCTCCTATTATCGAAGTTTAATAAGAGAGAAAAAATCTAAAATGGGAAGACATCCAGAAAAGCTAATAAAGAAAGCTCGATTTATTGAAGACCCATATTATTCTTCATTAGCACTTATCCGTTTGTCTGATGATAAAAGAATATCTATTCCAGAGGCAAAACTGATTGCAATGGAGAGTATAAGAAAGACCAATGAAGTAGAAAGAGAGTGGCGTAGGGGAGAACTTCTTTCTAAATTAGCTAAGTATGCAAAGAAATGGAGAGGGAAAAAGGCAGTTAAACATCAGGAATATCTATTAAATCAAATTTCAAAAGAAATAAAAAAAATTCCGAAAGGAAAAGATTTATCACAAACGATAAACAAAGTTGTTAAAAATATTGGTTGTAAAAGGATATTTGACATCCTTAAATTAGCTATAAATAACAAAAATTTTGAATTAAACGACTCACGTACTGTTATTCGGCATTGGGCTAAAAAATGTTGTAAAAAAATACCTCCAGAAGATATTTTTGATGAATTAAAAAAAATTGATAGAGGTTTAATCAGAGCGAAACTTCTTGGATATTTACATCTTCAATGTACACGTCTGTCCATCGAACGTACAAAAGTATTGAAAGAAGCGATTGATGCTGCTCTAAGTGAAAAAGATCAAAAAAGGAAAAAAGCTTTAAGATATCTTGCAAGACATATATCATCAAAACAAGATTTTAACCTAATGAAAAAATCTTTAAAAAAGATGAAAAATCCAACTCAAAAGGCTGACATTGAGGCAACCTTAGCTGGATCTGCTGATAAATCAAATCTTTCAGAAATTAGTTTAATGTTTTTCAAAAAATCATTGCAGAATTGTAAAAATATT
>JAZKSQ010000196.1:0-2938 GCA_036625995.1 Thermoplasmatota archaeon
TTATAAGCATTGCTACACTACGCGCAGTTATGACCCCGTCTTGTTTTCCTTCATCATTTTCATATGGGTTTATACGTTCAGATAGACGATCCATTTCTTTCAAAACTTCTGGATCTCGGATGTCTTCAGATTCTACATAGACAATTATTGTAGGTCCAACTTCAAATTCTTCAACAATCTTTTGATAAAGCTCAATGGTAGGTTCATCTTCGGGAAGGAAAGAGGAAAAATCTGATTCCATGTAAAGATTTGTTGCCTGAGTACCTATCAAAGCGGTAGCTATAGTAAACACTAATAAAACAGTTTTAGGTCTTTCCACCAGTAGTCTGCTAAATGATCTTAGATCCATACTTCCGCTCCCTTTTCACCCTTTATATCGAAGACCCCTACACGTAATAATCGTTTTAGGTTAACTCCAGGTTTTTTTGTATATAACCTTAAGCTTAGATTGAGATGAATGTTTTGTTTTTTATAGATGATGAATTTTTTCAAATTACATATCTCATTTTTTTCTTTTGAATCAGAATTTATTTTTTTTTCTAATCCTATCTTATTTTTAAAGGGAAATTCCATCGTCCCCACACCATCTATCTATATTTTATTCCTTTAATTTACCTAAATCATTAAGCCTTATTTTCTTGTATCAGACATGAGTAAATCGTTACTTTTTTTTATTCTCAAGACATAAATTCTATTCTTGTTTTTTGTTTTTTCTTTCTTTTTTGGTTTATATAGTTTCTTTTACAGTTCTTATAAAAAAGGTTATATCTCAAAAAAACCACTGAAACTCTTCTTTTTCTAGCACACATATATTTTTTAAAAAAAGATAAATATCCCTAGATACATCCTATTCAACAAAATTAAAAGACGAGAGACTATTGGTATTGAATAATGGTTGAAATGAGGAGAAAAATAATCAATAAAACAGGGATGACTATAGTCTTTATCCTGGTTCTAGTATTATTCTTAAACTTGGCGTTATTGTCAGCATCAGCAGAAAAAAATATGGAAATATTTATTGAACCTCAGGAAAAAATCTATGAGGGTGAAGAATACACTATCAGCGTGTATGATAATAAAACAAATCAATTTTTAACAGATGTATTAATAGAAATTGAATACGAAACTGGTAATTTCTATAGAATAACCGAGGAAAAAGGCGGGGAAATCACGTTAACTGCCCCTCAGATACAAGAAGACCGTGAATTTTATATAAAAGCAAATAAAACCGGGTATAAAGAAACTGAGACGTCATTAAACATTTCTAATAAGATAGCGCTTTCAATATATCTACCAGATGGAGAAACAGTGGATGCAAACAAATATTTTACAGTAAAAGTAACAGAGGAATCTATCAACGGAAAACCTGTACCTAATGCAACAGTTGCTATACAAGGTTGGGGTACGGGAGAAAACACTAAAAAAACCGATAATAACGGAAGAGCTTTTCTTAAAGCACCAGAAAACAGGGAAGAAATAACTATAAAAGCTATGAAAGAACCTGGATTTAAAACCGCTCAAATAACAGCAAAGATTAACATACCTACACCTTGGTGGGAATCTATGATAGCCAGCCCTTATTTCCCCATTATAATCTCAGGTATAATACTACTATCGGCCATAATTATTGTAAACATCACCAAAAAAAGCCCATTAGATAAAATAAAACAAGAAACAAATGAAATAAAAAGAGAGGCAGATAAAAAGGATGATGGACCTCATGGATCTGTGATAACTCCTAAGAAAAAAGGAGCAAAAGTTGAGGAAATAAGGATAAGTAGACCAAAAAAAGAAAAAAAAGTGGTAGACTTGGACAACGAAAAAGAAGAAACAATATCCTTAAGAAAACATAAAAAAGCCAGTAAAAACGAATGGTTTCATGGAACTAGTGAAGATAAATTTGAATTAGGAAAAATAACAGGTGAAATAGATGAAGACCAAAAAGATAAATGGTTTGAAGGGATAAATGAAATAAGAGATAAAATCGATAATAAACTTAAAGAAAGAAAAAAATCAGAAAAAGAAGACGATGAATATTAATAACAAATAAAAAATAGTTGACCCTTTAAATTAAAAAAACCTAAAAAAGGGTCTATCAAAAATTTTTTTGGGAACTTAGCTAACAATGAAATATATTTTCGAGCTATCAAAAGAACATCTGACGTTACCTCGGGAAGAAATCAAATCTGCGTTAAAAGCAATGAACGTAAAATTTGAAAAAATAGAATCTAACCAGGACATATTTTTAATGAAAACCGATAAAAAAATTAAAAGAATTCAACAACTGATACAAAGAATAGCTTTTACGTATCAAATAAACCAATATTTATTTTCTCTTCCAATAAAGAATGTTGATCAAATAGAAAAAATATCAAAAAACAAACCAATCGAAGAGAAAGGATCAATTGCAGTAAAATATAGAAACAGATCAAAAAATAAACACATTTCAAAAAAAATAGTTAAAAAAATCGCCTCGGAATATACAAAAAACAAAACCGTTTCACTGGAGAAACCAGAAATTGAGATTAGGGCTTTAATAACTGATAAAAAACTATATGTAGGTAAAAAAATAGCAGACATTGATAGAAAACAATATGAAAAAAGAAAAGTCCAACACCGTCCATTTTTTTTACCGATTTCATTACATCCAAAAGTAGCTAGAGCGCTAGTTAATCTGTCCCAAGTAAAAAAAAATGAAACACTACTTGATCCTTTTTGCGGAACCGGCGGTATACTAATTGAAGCTGGACTAATAGGTATAAAAGTAATCGGCTCAGATATCAAACAAAAAATGACTGAAGGATGTAAAAAAAATTTAGAATACTATTCCATAAAAAGATATGATATATTCTGTTGTGACATAGGGGACATAACAAAAAATGTGGACAAAGTGGATGGAATAGTAACCGATCTCCCATACGGAAAATCAACTACAACC
>JAZKSQ010000197.1:0-2928 GCA_036625995.1 Thermoplasmatota archaeon
AACTGCTATTCTTACTTTGTCTTCTTTTTGTTCTGCGGATAAACTTATTTCCCCTCCTTTTGGTGTAAATTTAACAGCGTTGGTTATGAGATTATCAAATATTTCTTCTAATCTAAGTGGATCTGCTTTTACTGTTATATCATCTTTTATTTGATTGTTTAACTCTATGTTTTTTTCATTTAATATGAAATTATGTTTTTTTTCTAGTTTTTGAGTAATTTTTTGCAGGTTTATGTTTTTAAAGTCGAAATCTATTTTTGAGGAGTTAAGTTTAGCTAAATATAATGTTTTTTTCACTAATTTTTCCATGAATTTAACGCTGTTTAAGGAGACCTCTAGATATTCTTTGAATTTTTCGTTTTGTGTTTCTCTTTTCATCAGGGGTAGTAATGTGAGTAGAGGTGTTAGTGGGTTTTTAAGGTCATGTCCGAGTTGGTCTATAAATTCTTCTTTTTGTTTTAGTAGCTTTTCTATTCGTTGAGTTTTTTCTTTGACTTTGTCTTCTAGATGTTCGTTTAATTGGATTAATTTTTGTTTTGTTTCGAGGAGGTCTTTGTTGGTCTGTTTTAATTCTTTGGTTCTTTCTTGTACTTTTTCTTCTAGATTTTCTTTTGACTGTTGTAGTTCTTTGACTAGTCTTTTTATTTCGGTTTGATCTCTGGCTGTGATTAAGAAACCTCTTAGGTTGCCTTTTTTATAGATTGGTGAAGATGATATGCTTACTGGAATTAATTTTCCGTTTTTAGTATGTAAATATGCTTCTGTGTCATGTAAGTTTTTTTCAGTTGATATCTTTTCTTTTGGTTTGTTGTGTAATTGTTTATAGTTTTGTTTTTTTTCTTTTGAAAAAGATAGAAAATTTTGTAGGTTTTTTCCCTTGATTTCCTCGTGGTTGTATTTTAGGAGATTTAAAGCTGATTTGTTTACGTTTACTATTTTTTGTTGTTCGTTTGTAACTATCATTGAGTCGGACATGGTATCTATAAGTATGTCCGCTGTTTCGTTTGGTGATAGTTCCATAAAACGGTATTTGATCATGGAATAGGCTAGTATGATTGAAAATAATAATAGTGAGCTGGAGGCCATGGGGAAGATAGTTGTTTCAAAATAAGGTGATAGTATGTTTGTTATTATGCTTAAAAAAGCGACTAGGATTAAACCTAGGGCGAATGATTTTATCTGTTTTTTTTCAAATTTGTTAAGGCTGGTTTTTTTTGGAAGATATATTTTAATAAAGTTTATAGCTGCAAAAAAGACACAACATAGAAACCATGCTAGTATAAAGATTGTGATATCTCCACCTAGTATTACTCTGTATCCCCATGATGATTGTGTAACGTTTTCGTTGGAAATTAGGAGATTGAATAGGAAATAGACTAATAGACTAGTTGGATATAGGATTTTTAAGATGTCTTTGTTTTTTAGGATGAAGGTCTTTTTATCAAGGATGTTTCGTGGATAGAGATAGGAAAAATGTATGGCTATGATTGGGGCTATTGCTAATACGGAGTAGCCTATTCTTCCCCATAATAGTGCTGAATCTACGTTGTTTGAGGTGCGGACTAATATTTCAGTTGTTGAAAATACAGCGAAGTATAGTAGCAATAGGGAAAATATGACGTTGGTTTTTTTCTTATGGTTGGAGAGTAGTATATATGATGCTATAAATAAAGTGGTTATAGCTGAAAAGAGAGATGTTAGTATGTTTAGATTCATCAATTGGATCCCATCCGTTTTTCGTTATGGCATTTTTTACATATAAGTGTTTCACCGAATTTTTTTCTTTTTTTAATTTATATATTTTTTAAATTGTAAAAAATTAAATATATATTTTAACATTTAATATTGGGTTAAAATATATGTCCTCTTCAAAAACACCCAGAAATATAGAGGAAAAATTAACAGACAGGAATAAAATCAGGAAAAAATTTCATAAAATATGGGACAAAATATTTCAAAAAACATCCAATCTAGAAAAAATCAATCACAAAAAAGTAAAAAAAGAACTGCAAAAACTAGTTATATACGACGCTTTAGACGGCACAAGGTCAACCTTAACCAAAACATTTAAAAAAACAAATCCAGGGATAGAAGGAGGCTTATTTGCAATCAAACTGATACACATATTCAACAGTCTAAAAGGTAAATCCTGTATAATAATGGTCCATACCTCCTATAACAGATTACGGGGAAAAAAAGAATTCAGAAAAATCTTAAAAAACATAAAGACAGGCGGAAAAATCATCGAAAGATTTGCCGAAAAAAAAGATATAGCATGTCACTGCTTGTATATAAACAACAAATATGAACAAAAAAAACTACTTGACAGAATAAACAAAAAAACCAGAAAAAAAACGAAGAATTGCCTTCCAATATATTTTCTATTCGATTATAACGAAAAATGGATATCCACAAATAAAGGAAGAAAAATCATAGAGAAACTACCTGATATAGATGTACATATAAGACATACTAAACTCCAATTTTCCGGCGGATGGATCCCCGGTAAAATGTCCAGATCAGTTTTTCTTTATTCACAAAACGGTGCAAAACTCAGTAATTGGAACAACAAAGAACTAATCACCCTTATAGCCCTAGCTTTATTAGCAAAAATTTTGAATAAAGGAGAAGCTCTACTCAAAAAATACAAAAACCAGCAGGAAATCAAAAAAAGACACCAACAAAGAGAAATAAAACTCTTTAACCAAAAAGTCAAACTGAGACAAAAACCAAAAAAACTATGTATATTCGGTTCACCAAAGGGAATATATCAATATTATTTCTAAAACTAAAAAAAAACAAGTTTTTATTGGAGAGCTAGAAAAAATTGGAAAATAAAAAGAAATTAAAATTTTTAGCCGATGGTTTTACTGTTTTATCACCAGCTATAAATAAAGATGAAAACGTATTAAAATACGAATTTTACGA
>JAZKSQ010000015.1:0-15125 GCA_036625995.1 Thermoplasmatota archaeon
AAAAGAATGGGGTTTAATTTCAGGTAGTTGGATAGGCATCGAAGGAATAATATGCGGGCTCAGCGCAATCTATGTTGCAATGGCCGAAGTTATTAACGAAACATACGGTAAAGAAATAATTCCACTCGGAAAACCCCTAATAAAATAAATAAAAAAAATCTTTTTTTCTCTTTTCTTTTGTTATATCTTTTTCAAACTATATGAAGAAGATCCTAGACTTAACTCTTCACCATATTTTATCTGCAAAAAAGGATCAATATAGTTTTCCTTAATAAAAACATCTTCTTGGACGTTGTTTATTAAATCTAAAGACGCTTTGTCAACGGCTACAGGGTCATCAGAAAGCAAGTAACCTATATCAGGACATATAATCGGTCCAGAGTTAGGATCGCAGTCACAGCCTTTAGAAATCCTTTTTAACTCATTTAGATAAATCATATTTTTTCCCTCTAACACCGCTTTTGCAGAAGATGCCAAAAGATACTGCAGATCTGCATCAATGAAATCTAAAGCATCGTTTTTACATACATTTACACAAACTCCACAACCAAAACAAGAATCCATGTCTTGATTCCACATCTGTTCTTTTTTATCAACTTGAAGAGCGTTAAAAGGACAAAGCTCAGCGCAGATACCACAAAAGGTACATTCATCTTTTTTATATACTGGACGACTAGAATGATGTATCATTCTTTTAGTTTCCTTAGTTACACCACCCATACCAAAGTTTTTGATAGCACCACCCATACCTGTTGCATTATGTCCTTTGACATGTGACAAAGCAAAAATACAAGATGATTCATCGAGATGATCTGCAACCATGTAATCCCTGTTTTCTAAAGTCTTTTTAACCCCAGTATCATCAATTATTACCTGGCATCCAACATTTTTTTCTGTAAAACCATGATCTTCAGCTAACTTTTCATATCCCTGTTTAGTATTTCTTCTTGCATAATAAGCAACAGTAGTATCAAATAAAAAGGGACTAATATCTCTTTTTTTAAGGTCAGAAACTATTTCTTCAACTAAAGCTGGTTTTGGATAATATTTATTGTTTTTTTCACCCATATGTAATTTCAGAGGAACTTTCTTATTTTTGAAAAAATCTAACTTGAAATATTTTAAAGCCTCAGAAAAAAGGTTTTTATCTTCAAAAAAGACTACTTTTTTTGTCATTCTGTTTTTTTCTCCCATTTTTTAAGTTTAAGTACCTTACTTAATGAAGAATCATGTTTTTTAATTTCTTCCCTTATACGATTTTCTTGTTCTTTTACATTTAACGCACGATTCGCTATTTCCTGAGCCTCTCCTTGAGGGATAACTACTATCCCGGAATCATCTCCTATTATCCAATCTCCAGAGCATATTTTTTGTCCTGAACATATAATTTCACAACCTATTTCACCAAAACCTTTAGGCTCACCAGCATTGGGAGCTATAGATCGGTAGAAAACAGGGAAATCTGTTTTAAGTATTTCATCTAAGTCTCTTATAGCTCCGTTTATAATTACACCTTCAATTTTTTTCTTTTTTGCACTCCATGTCGCAAGCTCTCCCCAGACTGCTGTTTTTCCTTTATTTACATCTATAAATATTACTTCTCCCTCTTCAGCTTTATCTATAGCTTCTACAGGTTTTGCCCAATCACCATCTATAGTTTTTACTGTTAATACTTTTCCTTCTATATGAAAACCTTTTTTCACAGGTTTTAGACCCTGTATAGCTCCTTTTCTATGCAAAGCATCTGAAACATTAGCAGTTGAAACTTTAGATAACGCTTTTTTTATCTCTGGTTTATCATATTTTTTAAATAAATCTGTTTTGACTGGTTTTTCTGATTTAATCGACCTTGTTATTTTTTCAGTTGCAGAGACCACATTTTCTGCTTTAGTTATTGCTCCTCCAACAACTATTATGCTAGCTCCTTTTTTAACCATGTCTGGGATAGTTTCGCTGTTTAAACCACCGGCGACAGCGACAGGAATATTGCTTTCAGAGATGATTTTAGGTAAAATATCAACAGGTTTTTTTCCAGTCATTTGTTCATCTATACCTACATGAAGACATAAATAGTGCACACCGAGTTTTTCCATCTGTTTTGATCTTTTAACCTTATTTTTAACTCCTATTAAATCAACCATTATTTTTGTACCGTACTTTCTAGCAGACCTTACAGCTTCTTTTATAGTACTATTATCAGATACACCCAGTATACATACAATGTCGGCTCCGGCTTTAGATGCCATCTCTGTTTCTAAAGCACCGGTATCCATTGTTTTTAAGTCAGCCACCAAAATAGGGTCTGAAAAACGATCTTTTAGTTTTCTTACAATTTCCATTCCTTCGCTTTTTATCAGAGGAGTACCTGCTTCAATCCAATCGGCTCCACCTTGAATGGATTCCTCAGCGATTTTCATTGCTCTATGTCCATTCAACAAATCAAGAGCAACTTGTAATATTATATCCATAACATTTTCCAAATAAAGGTTACACTATTAAAAAAATTATCCTAAATAAAAAAATCGGTTTAGCAACAAAGTTTCACCATATTATCATTATTTCCTCTATTGTATCATTAGGATGATCTTCATAATAGAAAGTTGGTTCAGGAATAACACATTCAGTCCAATATTCTTTACCTACCTCTAAATTTTCAACTCGGTTATCGTTCTGCGGTTCAAAAAAAACCATGCCTTTATCAGTAGTATTAAAACCAAGTATAGCATGACCAGTATTTGTTCCATTAAAATTTAATGACACAAAACCACATCTAATACCCTTTGATTCAGCATGGTCATTAATTTTTTTAACGTAATCTATACAGGTGAAAGTTTCATTGTTATATTCTATTTCATCAGTTTTATCTTCTTCAATAAATTGTTTAGCTTCTAAAAAAGTAGGATCATGTAAATCATACTTACTTCCATTTCTAAGCTTTCTGATTTCAGATAGATTTTCTTGTAAACTTAAGTCTGTTTCAATTAAATTTTCGCTAAGATTCGATATATTTTTTTTAAGATAATCAACTTCATTTTCTAAATTCTTCATAGTAGTTTTATAGTATTTGATTTTCTTATCTATTTTATCGTTTTGATATCTATAGGTTACATAAAAAACTGCAAGATTTGAAACGAGTATAATTAATGCGACAGTCAAAAAAACGCCGGTTTTTTTGTCCATAAATAAAGTCCATCCTCCAAAATTTGATAGACATAATGATAATTAATTCTAACCCTCATTTTTAATCTTAAAAATATTTTTACAAAGTGACATTTTAAATAAGGGAAGTTTAATTACTGTTCTTTGAAAACTAGTGGATTTAGTTAATATTTCCTCTGAGAGGTTGTTTAATCTATGACTGATAATAGAAAAAAGTGTGTTCTAACTAATGTGGTCGAAGAAGAGCTATCCATTTTAGAAAGACATGTTAGGATACTAAAAAAATTAATAAATAAACAGCCTATGGGTATAATTAAGCTTTCAGAGGAAACAGGATTCCCTCAACACATGGTACGTTATTCATTACATGTATTAGAAAAAGAAGGTTTAGTTGAACCTTCACCTAGAGGGGCAGTGACTGCAGAAAATTTAGATGACGCTGTCACACAGCTGTTAGAAAAATTAAAAAAGATAAACAAGATTTCAGGCGAATTAATAACCGAAATACAAAACAGTTCATAAAAAAAACAAAAAAGAATATTTTAGATTCTGCCGCGGTAACTCAGTTGGGAGAGTGCACGGCTGAAGACCGTGATGTCGAGGGTTCAAGTCCCTCCCGCGGCATAAAGATTTAAAAAAAATGTATCAAAAATTTTTGTATATAGTAAAAATATAATGATGTTTTTTTTATTCTCTTTTAGAATTTTTTTTAGGTATCTGTAAAATATATCTTCTTTCGGGAGCAGGAGAGATCTGAAGAATAATTTCTCTTTTTAGTTTATAATACTTTCTTCTTCCTTTTTTTATTGATGATATTATTCCTGCATTTTCTAGTTTTTTAAGGTGATATTTTGCTGTTTTTCCATCCATTCCAATTTTTTTCATTATTTCTGATACATACATATCATTTTTTGATAGTTCTATTAGTATTCTCAGTCGATTTTTTGATCCCAACACTCCAAGTATTTCTGTCACTAAATCACCATTCTTTAAGTATATTTTTCCTAAGAATTTTTATATATTTTAATTCTATTTGAATTTTTGGGGTGACATAAAAAGATGGCTGAAATTCCCTCAGAAAAAGGAAAAAAAAGAAGAATAACAGAAGGAGAATTCGAACATCAAGTATACCTAGATAAAAACCAAATCGCAGATTTCCTGATCTCACTAGGAAACCAAATGAAAAAAGACGACAAAGTAACCGTTGAAACAGAAAAATGGGAAATACCATTTCGGTTTAGACAACCCATAGAGCTCGAAATAGAGTTCGAAGGATACAGAGAACGAGAGCTAGAAATTGAAATCGAAATGAAAGGAAAACGAGACGACCAAGCACCTAACGTCTCATAAATAAATTAAACAAATTTTATTAATATGCTATCTCAACCATTAAACAAACATTTTTTTTTAATTAGAATAAAAATGAATATCTCCTTTAATCAGATTAAATAATTAAATAAAATTATAACTTAAGTACAGTTGAAAAAATAACTTAAAAATATATGTTAGCTGATATCGATTATTTCTAAAAATTCTTGGATTTTTTTCAATGATGCACTCTCTTCTTGTTTTTATACCTATTGTTTTACCTCCTGCTTTTTTCCAGCTTTCATATCATTTAGAAGTATCACTTATAAAAACAATATTTTATGGTTTAACATCAATTTTACTACATGCTTTAAAGATGATATCTGGCTCTGGTTTTCCTTTTTTGATTCGATCACTCGGAATTATTTCTTCAAAATATTTTTTTTTATCATCGTATTTTTTCAATAAAAACAGAAGCTATTTTTTTCTTCCCTGTTTTAGATTCATATTCTGAATCATTTAAACTATTTTTTTTCCTCTTGAAAAAATTGTGAGCTTACATTTGGAACCACAAGAACAAATATTAGTGCCAGACATACGATAGACCTATAACCAATTTTTCTTTATATATTATCCACCATATTTTTTTGAAACAAAATGTTATTAAATTTTTTCTCAGTAAAATATTTTAACCACCTTTTACAAAAGTTAAATAATAAAGGTTAAATAGATATGGAGAAAAATTGGATAAAATGTTCTTGCGGCTCAGAAAAATTCAAGATAGATTCAGAAGGAAAAATATTTTGTGTCAAATGTATGAAACCATTAAAAAAGACTGAAATTAATCCAGATCATAAAAAAGTTAAAAGACCAAAAACACCATTTGATATCGATCATCCAGATATAAAAGGACCATACTGGTTTTAAAACAAATACTTAAATTTAAATAAAATTTTGCCTAAATATTTTATATAAGAAAAACAGATAGTCATACTGAATCTAACAACCTTACTTAGAAAAAGTTATCAAATATGTAGTTATAATTTTCTAACTTTCACATTCCAGATTTTTAATGATATAAAGCATTAAAAAAAATATTAATGCCGATAACACTATTGAAATAAAGTACAGTAAGATTTCCATTAAAGAAGATAAAAAAAGAATCCTAAAACTAGGAAAGTAAGAAAACCTATCAAATCGCTAATAAATAAACCCCGCTAAGAAAAAACGGAAATAATCTTCTGGCATTTATTTCATATTATTTAAACAACGGTACTTAAAAGACTTTTTCCTAAAGTCTATCTATAATTAAAAAAAAATTAAAAATTAATTAAATAAAAAAAAAGATTTTTAACAACGATTTAGGTTTTATTTATGAATACTATGTGATAATGTGGAAAATAGGTTATAAAGAAGGCTGGGATTAAAGAAATGAGTTGCTCTACTCAAAAGGAAAATAAAAAAAAGATTTACTCTATTCAAAAACATGATGCTACTACACTTCATTATGATTTAAGATTAGAAAAAGACGATGTGTTAAAAAGTTGGGCGATACCAAAAAAACCCTCTAAAAATCCTTCTGATAAACGGTTGGCTATACAAACACCAGATCATCCGATAGATTATGCTTTTTTTGAAGGAGTTATAGAAGAAGGTAAATATGGTTCAGGTGAAGTTGAGATTTGGGATAAAGGCACATATAAAATAATTAAATGGAAACAAAATGAGATTATAATTGATATAGATGGAGATAATTTAAAAGGAAAATATGTTTTGATTAGATTCAAACCAGAAGAGCAACCTAAAAACTGGTTATTCTTCAAAAAGAAAGAAGGTTAAACCCTTATCCAGAAAAATAAGAATTGAATAAACCTGTTTTGAAATAAATTTTTTTTATAGAAATTATTAATTCAGGGGTAGATGAGAGCATTTAAATAAAAAGAGTTTTTAGACGATTTGTTTAATTATGATAAAAACCAAGATTGTTGCAACACTCGGCCCTCAGCTTAGAAATAAAAAAACTTTAAAAAATCTAGTAGACGCAGGTTTAGATGTCGCCAGAGTAAATTTCTCCCATGGAAACTATAAAGAACATGGGGAAAGCATAGATAAATTAAGAGAGGTAAATAAAGATGTTGCAATAATGATGGACACACAGGGCCCAGAAATTAGAGTAGGATATTTCGACGGAGAGATACATCTTAAAAAAGGAATGATGGTAAAATTAAAGAAAAGAATTGATAGGAACATAAAAGATCAGAAAAAAACTAAGGTTATACCTATATCAAATGAGAGTTTTTTTGAAAAAATAGGGAAAGGAGATGAAATTCTTCTAGATGACGGTGCGATGAAACTTGTAGTAACTTCAGATCAAAAAGATTTTGAAGCAAAGGTGGTTGAAGAAGGTTTTTTGTCTTCTAGAAAATCTGTTAATGTTCCAGATAAAAACTTAGATTTAACTTCTCCGACAGAAAAAGACAAAAAAGATATAGAATTTGGCGTAAAAAAAGACGTTGATTTTGTTGCTGCTTCATTTATAGAAAACGCTGATGAAATAGCTAGAATAAAAGAGATATTGGATGGATATGATTCAAATATAAAGATTATTGCTAAGATAGAAAATTCTAAAGCAGTTGACAATATTGATGAAATAATAGATGTTTCAGATGGAGTAATGGTCGCTAGAGGTGATCTAGGTGTAGAGCTGGCTCCTTCAGATGTGCCTCTGATTCAAAAGGAAATAATTCGAAAATGCAATGTCCAGGGTAAACCAGTTATTATAGCAACTCAGATGCTTAAATCTATGACTGAAAGCATAAGACCTACTAGAGCAGAAGCATCTGACGTAGCTAACGCAGTATTAGATGGAGCTGATGCTGTAATGTTATCTGAAGAAACCGCGACCGGTAGATATCCTGTGGAATCTTTAAGATTTTTATCTGCAGTTATTAAAAAAGTAGAAAAGACTTTGACTAAATCAGTTCATCATACCATCAAAAAACGTAGTAGCGATGTTACTGATACAATCTGTAAAAACGTGTGGCAGGCATGTAGAGAACTGGATATAGATTATATTCTTGTACATACTTCTTCAGGTTCAACTGCGGTTAATGTTTCTAAGTATAGACCTGCTGAAGAAATAATTGCTTTTACTAATTCAAAAAAGGTGAAAAGGCAATTAAAAATGGTCTGGGGTGTTCAACCTTATTATATAGAATTTAAAGAACATTTCCATGATCTTATAAGAGATACTACAAGTTATTTGAAGAAGAAAGGAAGATTAACTGGTGAGGAACTATTAGTTATCACCGCTGGTGTCCCGAATACAGCAGAAGGAATCACTAATCTTATAGAGGTAAGAAAAGCTGATGACATCCTTTCTCAGAAGAAATAATATCTAAATAGTATATTTATTGATTAAAGTTTTTTAACTTTCCTAGAATTGATTTATATACATTACCTCAGACATCTTTCTTTTAGGAACATGAACTACATCTTGTTTATCACGCCAATATTTTACGGTATCCTTCATTTCATCAGCGATGCATACTTCATCTTTATAGCCCAAAGCTATAACAGAATCAACTAACAAATTTTTAGGGATATTTAAGATGTCTCTAATCTTTTTACGATCTATATTACATAAAATGCAACTCCCTATTCCTAAGCTTTCGGCCTGTAAAACAATGTTAGATGAAGCCAAACCAGCGTCTCTGGACTCCCATTTGTTTTCCTCATCTGCATTAAGCAAAATAATATATGCAGCAGGTTGTTCATCCAAAGATGGATTCCAATCCTTGAGATATCCTGCCCATCCAATATTTTCAAAAATTTTTCTACATAGATCTTTTTTATTTACTATTAAAAAACGAAGTGGTTGAAGATTAGCAGCAGATGGAGCCAAACGACCGGCGTTAACCAACTTTTGTAGAGTCTTTAAATCGATAGTTTTTCTTTTAAAACGTCTGATACTCCTTCTATTAACTATAGCTTCTTCTACCTCCATAAATCTATGTATCCTCCTTAACTAATTCATATACACAATTTCTTTTTTTTTCAATCTGCTTTTTCTAGAAATAAATTTATCAATTCTTGATATCTGTCAAATTGTTTTTTAGCTTCTTTATCTTTACTTATAGGTGTTTGTTTATTTGAAAAGATAACTATTCCTTTGTTATCACATCTATGTACTAACATGCTACCTGTATATCCGATTGATGCACCTTGATATCCACTCCAATGCACTCCGCTTCTATTGATAAGTCTCCATCCTAAACCGTCCCGTATTTTAGCGCCATAGAAAGTCTTATCTGCCTCAGAATATTGTTCACGATGCATCTCTTCAACAGTAGACTCTTTAAGAATTCTTACATCGTTGCATACTCCTTTGTTCATATGGGTGATAAGAAAACGAGAGGCATCCACCACATTGGTTCTCAAACCCGCAGCCGCAGCGACACTTTCTGCATCATAGTGAGGAAGAGGAACATGAATACCACCTGAAGTACGATAGTATGGTCTTGCAAACTTTTTTTTATCAAGTTTTTCAATATGAAAACTAGTATCGTTCATCCCTAAAGGATCAAAAATGTTTTTTTCACAATAATCATCAAAAGACATACCTGTAACATACTCAATTATATAGGAAATCAAAATAAAATTTATGTTGGAATAACCGCTATCTTCACCAGGAGGAAAATCAGCCCAACAATCTTCACTATAATATTCTCCACCAGGTTCAATTCTCTCCTTAATCCATTTAAGTTTATCTTCAATCAAAGGTAGATGATAACTAATATTATACCATTGTTCTTTTAGACTAGACTGTTGTGCAAGCACCATACGAAAAGTAATTTCTCTATCGGGAAATTTAGGGTTTTTCAAATCAAATGGAAGCCATCGACTGACATTATCATCCAAATCAATATCATATGACTCATTTTCAATAATCTGCATCATAGCAGTACTAGTAACACATTTAGAGATAGAACCAGAAACATAAATACTTTCAAGACAAGCTTTTTTTGGCACATAAAGACTTGAAAAACCATAGGAACTAGACCATACTACACTATCATTTTTTATTACAGAGACACAAACAGAAGGCATATGCAATAATTTCATAAACATTTTTACCTTAAGATCAAAAACAAAATTATCATCAATACTACTAATAGCTTTTTTAAAAAAGTTATTTCTACGGCTGGCACCAACACCAATCATACTATTTAACAATAAAATAGATATGATAAACACGACGCCAAATACAGTCTTTTTTCTAATGATAACTAAAAAACCCCTTATTACAATAAATATATAAAATCTATAAATATAAGTTTTTTGCAATAAAGGTAAAATAAAACACTATAATATGAAAATTTTGATGTGTTATTCCCTATGTTCATATTAGCAAAAAAATAAAAATATTTTTCGTTTGGAGTTAGGTTTTTTCCTAACAAAACAGTAATTTATATAAAAAGAAATAGTCTTATTTATAATTGAAACCTATGCCTAAGGTAGATTTAGATTTAGATACATTCAAAGTTCTTGCATCGGAAACACGTCTAGATATACTTAAAGCTTTAGACGGAAAAAAAATGGGTTTAAACGAAATAAGCGAAAACTTAAAGCTACATAAAGTCACCCTACACGAACATCTCTCTAAATTAAGCGAAGCAGGGCTAGTCAAAAGAAAAAGAAGACCTGGACATAAATGGGTCTACTATACACTCTCATGGAAAGGCAAATGTCTACTACACCCAGAAAACTCAAAAATAGTAGTACTAATAACATTCACAATAATCACACTAACCGGAGGAATAATAAGTCTATTAAACTTAATATACAATTTCTTTAAAACACCAACTTCAAACTCAAGATTAGAACACGGAGTAAGCACACTGGATGACACACCACTCAAAATAAACCAAATAACTACAGAATCAACTACATCACAGACATTTGATCCATTATCTCTAATTTTAACAATAATATTACTGTCAGCCTGCATAGTATTAGTCGCAATAATATACAAAAAATACATCAAAAATAGAAAAACATGGATATAAAAAAACTCTTTAATTTTTAGCACTAAAAATTAGACCCATACAAGAAAAAAAATTATCTAAATTTAAATCAGAAATATTTTTTTATCCAAAAATCCTTACTGAATACAAAAAATAAAGGGGAACTATAAAAGAACTATGAAAATTCGATCAATAACTATAGGAACCAATTTAGACAAAATAAAACAAGAAAATAAACTAAAAAAACTATCTGATTTTTCAAAAAAAATAACAGAGGAATTTGAACAAAAGGGATTTCCTGTTCAAACTGTGAGGTTAACTTTACAACATGATGAAAAACATTTTAAAAACCAAGAAAAATTTTTAGACGAAATAAAAAAAATCCAATCGCAGATAGAAGATTATGGATGGGATTATTTCAACATCGGAACAATCAATAAAACAAAAAACATAGTCTTCTTGGATGAAATCTATAAAAATACTACAAACTGTTTTACCAGTATCCCTTTAATTAAAAATAAAAAAATTAATTATGAAAAAGCAAAAAAAACAGCTTTTTTAATCAAAAAATTATCAAAACTAGAAAAAAACGGTTTTGCTAACCTTCGTCTAGCCGTTCATTTCAACGTAAAACCCGGGGGAGCCTTTTATCCAGCATCATATCATAAAGGAAAAAAAGATATTTTTGCCATAGCCACGGAAAACAGCGATCTACTACACCAATCTTTTTCAAAAAACAACCAAAATATCAAAGATTATTTCAAGAAAATGAAAAAAATCTTTTCAAAAGAATACAAAAAAATAGAAAAAATATCAAAAAAAACTAAAGAAAAAGATATAAAATACGGTGGCATAGATTGCTCAATATGTCCTTCTGTAAAACCAGAAAATAGCATAGCTTATGCATTCGAGAAAATAGGTCTCGGTAAATTCGGAAAACCCGGAACCCTATATATAGCAAAAAATGTTACAGAAACCATAAAAAAAATACCGGTAAATAAATGCGGATACAATGGTCTGATGCTACCGGTTTTAGAAGATTACGGACTTGCAGAAAGAAACAAACAAGGATACTTTGATCTAAAAGATTTACTTTCATATTCATCAGTATGCGGAACAGGACTTGATACAATCCCATTACCCGGTAATGTATCTCACGATAAAATATATTCACTACTTTTAGATATAGCAGCTCTTTCCCTTAAGCTAGAAAAACCCTTGTCAGCCCGACTGATGCCTATTCCAAATAAAAAAACAGGAGACCTGACAGAATTCGATTTTGAATACTTTAAAAACACATCGGTAATGAAAATATAAAAAAAAAGAGAAAAATTTGTATATTATTGTTTATAATAGTCCTTTCTTATCTACGATTATGAGGATAGCGATAACCACTAAAGCGATTACGGCTAAAACAATGTAGGGCCAAGGTATTTCAAATCCAGTTTTTTCAACCTCATATTTTCCAACAGAACTAGTTGTTGCATTGTAGGTGTAATCCCAATAGCCGTCGCCATCAACATCTATTGTATAAAGATTGTTTTTTTCGCCAAGAGTTGTATTCATATCGCTGGAGTCATCATAGTAAATATCGGGTTTTTGATCTTTATTATAATCGACTAGAAATCCTGACTCTGCTATTTTACTTGAAATATTTTTTACATCAGAAGCATTTTCGGGATCCGAACCAATATTTTTTTCTTCAAAATCTTTTAACCCATCTTCATCAGAGTCTTTTGTACTGTCTTTATCTTTATCAGAGTCTTCAGAGGTTACAGTCACTATGATTGATGTTGTGTCGGTTAAACCATCGTTATCGGTAACTGTTAAATTTATAATGTACTCACCGGGTTTATCATAACTGTGTCTTATTGCTCTTCCTTTTGCTGTTTTGCTGTCTCCTAACTCCCAGCTATAATTTGTTATGTATCCATCATCTGTGCTTTCTGTTCCATCAACAATTATAAACGATTCTACTTTTGTTTCTGTAGAGGTATTTATTTTAGCGGTAGGAGCCTGAGGGTTTTGATCTGTATCTGTTTCTTGTTTTTGAATTGAAAGAGTGTTTTCATTGGTTTGATTCCAGTTATCTGAACTATCTTTCGCTAGAAGTTGATAGTTTAAAAAGTTTTTATTTTCTGGTATAGTTATATCGTAATTATAATTAAAAGAGTCGATTTTATTCATGGATTCGTTTTGACTGTCTTCTCCATTATACCAATATTTTACGTAAACATCTGTAGTTTCTATATTGTCTATTAATGTTGCTTTGAAAAAATGTTGCTCTCCTTTATATACATTAGATGGCGTGTTATCTGTAATGCTTGGAGGTTGTTCATCCTGTTGAGAGATAAAAACTATTCTGGGAGAGCTGACATATTTATTGTTTGAAGTGTCATTAATTTGGATAATGTATTGCATGTCATCTGAGGTTTCATCTAAAGTGATACCCCCTGTCCAGATTCCATCGTTGTCTGCATCTGTTAAAGCTAGGTTGCCGTTTTTAGTTCCGTGCGTCCAACTGACATTTACACTATCGACTGCTACATTGTCAAAAGCATTTATACCAAAATTGTGATTTTCTCCTTCTAAACCAGAGGATGACGTATAATCTTCATCAAGATAAGGGTTATCGTTATCTGTGACCGTAATCTGATAATAATCGGTTCCTGACGGAGAGCGATCTTTGTTACCAGAACTATCTTCAACTGTTACGTAGTAATCCCAGTTTTTATCAGTATCAGATGGTATCAATATGTCTGCAGATTCGGTTAGTATAGATTTTGATTGCCAGCTGCTTCCACCGGAAGGTTTGTAAAAAATTGTTGCCTGACTGTAGCTATTGGAAAACTCTGCTTCTATAGTGGTGGTTTCACCTGTCGTACCTGCAGTGTTACCAGTTATAGAATCAATACTTGGAGCAATAGTGTCAATTAGGAAACTTGCTCCGTTTGCGGTTCCTTCTGTATTTCCGTTTAAATCTTTTGCGCCTGAGCTATGAACGGAAACCGTGTTGAATTCATCGACATCTTGAACTGTATAGAATCCTTTCCATTTTTTTGAAGTAACCCAAGAGGCTGTATTAAGGGATGTTGGTCCAGCATTTCCACTAAACTGGATAGTTGGAATCACATTTGTGTCCATTTCCTCGGAGTAGTTTACAGTTACGTTGAAATCTAAATCATTTTCATAAACTGGGTTGGTATCAACAGAAAGATTAGCTATAGGCTTGGCACGGTCTGTTTCTGGCCAAAACTCTGAGATACCTTCAACATCTGCATGATTTGTTCCTAACCGTATTTTTAAATCTCCATGTGAACCATCATATGTTACCTCAAAATTAAGGGTAGAGGTATCAAAAAGTAAATCTTCATCGTTTTCATCTAAACTAAGTTTAAACGCAGCTGAATCTCCATAGTTTGCTACAAACTGAATAGAATTAACACTCACCTCGTTGCCATCATAGGTAATTGAAAATCTTTGAAGAGTTGTTGACTCATCGATCCTATGATCTATATCATCAGCGCTTCCAACAGGAAGTGATACATTCATATATATTTCATCAATTTTTCCGTTAGAATTACCATCACTTAAGTGCATTGATTGGAAATCAGCGATTGTAAAAATTTTTGTTGCAGATGTAGCAGTCTCAACACCATTATCTCTCCATTTTGAACCACCATAATCAGTTCCATCTAACATAGTTTTAATAGTAGCATCTTCTTCATCAGCTGTTGATTCTAAAGTTATAGCCACGTATACAGTAGACTGTCCGCCGTTAGAAATTGTTAATACAGGGTTTTTATCGTTAAATCCACCTATTATTATACCTGTTTTTAAGGAGGGGTCATTAACTGTTGATCCTATTTGGGTGTCATCTCTGGCGCCGCCATCGAAATATCCGTTTCCGCCATCTTCCCATAATGACACACTAGCTATTTGATCATCTGAAGCAGTTCCTTGATTGGTAACATTAAAAGAATCGATTAATGTTTCACAATTATCATTTCCTCCATCTAGTATTAAAACTTCCTGTACATATGTTTGATCACCTGCCATAATATGGCTATTGCTACCGTTTTGATCAATCATTTCAGCCTCATCACCACACTGGGACGCAGTACCATAATATCTTATATCGAAGTCGAATTTATCAGATTCGATCTGTTTTTTTGGTATAGCAAACTCAGCTGTTTGATGTTTATACCCTACTTTATCTGTTTTACCGAAACCTAGTTTTCCCCATTTTGTGTTAAAATCATCTATTCTAAATGTTTGTCCATTGATTATTACTTCAGCCCAATCCCCACCTACATCATTGGTGTTATCACAGGTTATATCAAGAGAAAAATAAACATTTTCAGGGTCTTCCGAAATATAAATATAAGTATAGCCCGATGGATGACCGGTATCTGGCTTCCAAAACGGTTTAAACAACGACTCAACCAGGTTTTCATCTAAAACTCCGTCAACATTTATTTTTTTGATGTTTGAACCAATCTCATAAAATCCGTCGTTAAACTGTAACGGGCAACTCAAACGCGGGTATTCATTTGCAGTTAAAGATAAAGTCAACGGATAAAAACTAAACATCGGTGTTTTCCATTTGATTTCAACGGTTTTTTCATGAGC
>JAZKSQ010000198.1:0-2863 GCA_036625995.1 Thermoplasmatota archaeon
TCAACCCAGTTATTTTCGAAGCAATAAAAAAGACAAAGCCAGGGTATAAGGATGAATATCAGCTTACAGATTCAATAAAGATTTTGATAGAAGAAAATTATGATGTATTTTATAGGCAGATAGAAGGAACACATATTGATGTGGGAACACTTGAAGATTACGGGAAGGCTAACGAGTATATTTCTAAAATCGAATAAATGAAATTGTAAAAAAAATAAATTTAGTATTAGTCTAACAATGAGGTTTTAACTGTTTCATGGATTTTTCAGTGGTTATCGCGGTGAAAAATGAAAAAAAATATATCAAAGACTGCGTTAAATCAGTTTTTAATCAGAACTATAAAGGTGATTACGAAGTCATAGTAGTTGACGGTATGAGCGATGATGGTACCTACGAAGTTTTGAAAGAAATGCAAAATGATTTTGATTTGAAGGTTTATAGAAATAAAAGAGAAAATGCCGCGGCAGGTAGAAACATCGGAATTAACAAAGCCGAGGGTGAATTTGTAGCTTTTATTGATGGAGATGCAATAGCTTCAAAAAATTGGCTTACTCAAATTAAAAAAACATTCGAAAAGTATGAAGATAAAAATCTGGTTGGAGTAGGCGGAACAGATAGACTGCCCGAAGACAGTAGTAAAAAAGCCCGTATGATCGGATGGGTTATGACTTCTCCTTTAGCTCGTGGAGGTCGTTTTAACCCGTCAACTCAGCATACACTTGAAGGAGAAGAACATTATGCTGAACACATTCCGACATGTAACCTTTGTTTGAAAAAAAAGGTTTTTGATCAGGTTGGTTTGTTTGATGAAAACTTTGTTAAAGGACAGGATTTAGAGTTGAACTATCGAATCACTAACGCAGGTTTTAAACTCATATATTCTCCCAAAGTGGAGGTTGTACATTATCGAAAAAACCATATTCGTGTTTTTGCACGTCAGATTTTTAAATGGGCTAAAGCAAAAGTAGCTATAACCAAGAAGCATGGTTTCCAAGGTTTAACAAGCCATGTTTATTTTTGGCCTGTTTATCTTTTAGTTTCTTTCATTCTAGTTTTTTCAGTTTTCCTATATTTCGAGTTGACAAAAATTTTTCTAATGTTTTTTTTCCTGTGTTGTCTCTTATATGTTTCCGGGATTTTTCTAGAGGGAGTTAGATTGGCTAAAAAAAATAATAAACCTGGTTTAATTTTATATGGTTTTACTTTACTACCTTTGGTTCATATCTCTTATTCTTTAGGGGTTTTCAGTGCTTTATTGAGGAAAAAGATATGGTAGAAAACACAAAAAAAGTAGTTATGATTCCTCATGATCATGAATATATCAATAAATTGAAAGATTCCTTGGAGGAAAATGCTGTTGAGGTTTCTTCGTTGAAACCTTTTCATTATTCCACACTTTTCAATTTTTTAAAAGTTTTTTGGCTGAAATTTAAAGGTTTTAAAATAATTCATGTTCATTGGCTGTATGTTTTCCCTTTTGTTTGGTTGATGAAACTTTTTGTTTTATTTGGAAAAAAATTGGGGTATCGTTTTGTTTGGACTATCCACAATGTTCTGCCTCATGAAGTTGAATCTAAAGATATTGAAAAAACACGTTGGTTTTTTAAAAATATGGATCATTGTTTCATTCATTACAAGTCTAACGTTAAGAATTTGGAGGAGGTTTTGGGTTTTAAACCCGAGAATGTCAAGGTTATTTATCATCCTACTTTTGAGGGATCTTATCCAAACAATATTGGTAAAAATGAGGCTAGACAAAAACTTGGTGTACCGTTGGATAAAAAAATGGTTTTATGTTTCGGGATGTTTAGGAAATACAAAGGGATGGAGTTGTTTGCCGATGTTTTTGAAAGTTTAGATGAAGACTTTTATGGTGTTATTGCAGGCGAGGGTAAAGATAAAAATGTTTTACGTTATCTGAAAAATAAGGAAGAGAAAGTGGATAATCTAAAAGTTTTTGATGGTTTTGTAAAAGATGAAAACATCCAAGTTTTCTTTAATGCATGTGATGTAGTAGTTTTACCCTATCTTAATGTTACAACCTCTGGCGTGGTTTTACTTGCTTATAGTTTTAGTAGACCTGTCATCACAACAAATGTAGGGGGTTTAAAAGAGGTAGTTGAAGATGGGGAAACAGGTTTTTTGATACCGCCGGATGATGTTGAAAGCTTGGAAAAAGCTGTTAAAAAAATTTTTTCTCTGGGCCATATGGAGATGGGTGAAAAAGCCTATCAGTTATCGAAGGAAAAGTTTTCTTGGGATAAAGTAGCAAAGGCTACAGATGAAATCTACAAAAAGGTGATTTCTCTATGAACATCAAAAAAGTGGTTATTTTAGGGATTGATGCAGTAGAATACTATTTGGTTGAAAAATGGAATCTAGAAAATCTGAAACAAGAAGAATATGGGAAAACAATTCTTCCGCTTCTCCCAGGCCAGGAACCAGTTACAGTAGTTATTTGGCCATGTTTCATCACAGGAAAAAAACCAAAAGAAATGGGATACAGTATGGTTCGTGTTTTTCCTCAACCCTTTCAAAAGATGTTTGAAAACATTTATCCAAATTTCAGAGAATTTTTTATTGATTTTAACGCTGAAAATATACACGAAAAAAAGAAAGGAAAACAATCTTTTATAAACAAAATCTCAGATATCCTTTTCAATTTAAATTTGATTCATCCGCCGTCAAGAAAAGACATCTTTTCTTCTACTATATTCGATGAAAGAGATATTAAAAGTGAGCATTTACATATCCCAGTCTATGACAAAGATGGTTTCCCACCGTATCGAAAAAATGTTCCTAAAGCCGTGGGTGACAAAAATTATAGGCCTATAATGGAGATGGCTTGTAAAAACGAGTTTAA
>JAZKSQ010000199.1:0-2840 GCA_036625995.1 Thermoplasmatota archaeon
CAGAAAAAAATATAGAAAAAAATCATTAAAACACGCTGAAAAATTCAATATAGAAAGGATCGCGGAGCAGCACATCAATCTTTACAAACATATCATTCAAAATGTTAATTGAAGAGGTAAAAATTCCAAAGGATAGCCTTCGCTATTTTTTCATAGGTGGTATGAATTACAGCAACAAGTTCACGTTTCAAAATTCAAAAAAAACCCATTTCCTTTACGACCTACTACGGAAGCAGAATAGGTTAAAAAATACCATTGCGGGATTGAAATTAGGCACGTATATGTTGCTGTTCTCTGCATTGTAAACGTTAAAATAAGACCATTATAATTTATTGGGATTGAAATAATTCGATTGGCTTTCACGAATCCTTAAACCTGAACGTCAAAGTTAAAATAAGACCGCTATGGGATTTGAGGTTAGACGTTAGGTAAAATATCCAAATATAGGAGGTAAAAATAAAGATTAATTTATACCATCTGATTATTTTGTTTTATATATTAGCTTGGTTTTCATTCTGCATTGGTTATATTTTCACAAAAAAAGAATATACTTTATCTAATAAACTTGAAAAATTTACTTGGAATTCAAGAATAGATGCACATCAAAAATTCCCATTTAGCCATATCTATAAACTTGGAGAAAATAACGATTATATTCTTTTAGCGATATTAGTTATATCAATAAATTTAACCATGGTATTAATACAATATATATCTGGAATTATTTTAATATCTCCAATGATATTAATATATCAAGGTTTCATCACAGGAAGTTTAATCAGCCAGGCAGATAAAAAAACAAAATATTATAGTTATATAGTACTAATTTTTGAAATCGGAGCTTACTCAACTGCTGGAGCTATAAGTTTCCATTTAGGTTTAACATGGCTATTATGGAATGGAAATTTATCAAAAGAATTAATTAATATAACTGAAAACTTGTATTTTTATTTACCATTAATATTATTAATTTTAAACGGGATTTTTGAATCTTGGTCTGTCAGCAAAGGTATACAAGGCATACCTGGAAAAAAAGCAATAAAACATAAAAAATACAAATAAAAAAAAAACAACTACGATCTGCACCTAACAAAAAAAACACTACAAACCTCCGATACACCACCTTCAAATCTATCAAAGCCAAAAAACAAAGAACGGTGGATCAAAACCACTCTGATAAATAAAAAAAATAAAGTAGAAAGATAACTCTCTTTTTTTCAGAAACGATAAAAAGAAATTAGCAGACATACAGAACATAAAAAAAATATATTTTTTTTATATGATGGAGATTTGAAAATATGGAGGAAGTATATACCAGGTAACTCTGTTAATTTATCCCATCAGAGCGACAAAAGAATTAAGAGAAGCCGTAGAATAATTCTGCCAAGACAGAGGTTTTCACATACAAAGAGTATTCGACTCGAGCTTAGCTATGCTTTGGCGTACATGGAACGGCCGAACCTTTAAAAATCAGCCAGCAAGTAAAACATCAGAGATGACAGTAAGAAAAATATTGTCAGATAATCCACCGCCAGAAGAATCAACATAAAAAAAAATAAATTATAAGAAGAGAGGAAGTTTTTATCTATAAAAAAACTTTTAAAAAAAATTATTTTCTGCTTAAAAGACCCTGTATTATAAGCTCAGTCGCTTCATCTTCACTGAGACCACGAGACATCAAAGTCTGAAGTTGCTTTGAATCAACACTCCCCAACGAGGCTTCATGAGTAATATGTGCCTTAGGGTTACTAACCTCAACTATCGGTATAGCACCAACTGTGGCCTCGTCTTGAATTATTTCTTTACAATCTACATGTCCACGAGCATAAGAACCAGATGCCGTCAACTTGTTATATACCTCTGCTTTTGATTTACCACGGGCTGCCACCCTGGAATTCAAGAAACCACGTGAATTATCGCCGTTTAAATGACCGATTTCACGGATCTTTACAACATCTTCCTTTTTTGCATTTATCCTAGAAACCATCTCAAGGACGCTATCTTTAGCACAGTTTGTCTCATAATCAATGTCGATTAAACCCGCACGGCCTTTTAAAAGTTCAAATTCAGAATAAAAACTAGCGTTTTCCTCTAAATTAATATCCGCTTTAGGTATAACCTCAACTCCTCCAGACTCACCATGTATATGCCGCTCGAAATAAGAGTAACTAGCGTTTTTGCCCACATCTATCTCCGCATCCATCATATGTCTAATATTTTCTGCATTTGGAAAGGCACAATGAGCAAGAATATCTATTTCCGAATTTTCCCCGATATCTATGTCAATAACCAACTTTTGATCTCCTTCTTTTATCATCATTCCAAAACACATATGAACAGGGTGTTCAATCTTGACATCCGGATCAACATTTATTTTTATCTTTACTTGATCTTTCATTTCTTCAGTTTCAACATTTAAACCCGGGATATCATGGGAACGCACAACGTCATGATGATGGATAAAAATATGGGCTATATCCGAGTTATTAAAAACATCTACATCAGCAACTTTTGATAAATCAGACGCAAGCTTCTGTTCATTTTTATTCAAATTTTACACCTTCTTCATCTGGTTTATTTTTATGAGGACAAGGAATACAGTTTTTTTCAAAATAAGGAACTATTTTTTCTGCAACAGCTTTTTCAAGAATTTCCCCATGACACATCAAAAAAGCATGATCTGCCTGTTTCAAAACAGCTAGACTATGAGTTATCAACAAAACCGTAGTTCCTTTTTCTTTTAATTCCTTGATTATCTCAAATATTTTTTCAAGAGTCCCTACATCAATTCCTGAATCTGGTTCATCAAGCATTATCAAATCAGGATCCATAGCCAGTAT
>JAZKSQ010000200.1:0-2836 GCA_036625995.1 Thermoplasmatota archaeon
TTTTGTTTCTCCTTCGATAAAAGATTTATAACAATTTTTTTTGTTTTTAATTTCCAAATCTTTTCAGGCGCTCCTCCACCTTCCTCTTTATATTTGTATACCTTAATTATTCCGGCTTTTTTAAGCTCTGAAAGATGATAATAAAGACCTGATGCAGTAATGTTTTCATTGTGTTTTGAAAGAAAATCATAGATCTCTTTAGTGCTCTTGTTTTCCTCTCCAATATATCGAATGATTTTCCATCTCGTTGGGCAGTGAAGAGCATTTACATATTTTTTTAGTGGATTTGGTTGGCAATTACAATTACACATATATCTCACAACAAAATTATAGTATAATACAGCAATATTATAGTGTTATATATAGTTAACTTAAATTTGATTTTAAAAATAATATAGAGTTATACCTAAAGTGATATTTTTTTATGAATAATTAATTTAATAACTCTTTATTCCCTGTTCTTAACATTATCTATCACTATTTTTCTGTCATTGGTAGACACTTTCGGAACTACTGGCAGCGCAGTACATCCAAATGTAAAAAATGCCAAAGAATTATGTCATGTTTAAAAGTACATAAATTTTTGTTAAATGAATAAAATGATTAGAAATATTTACCCTTTTTTAAGTAATTCTGAAAATGATTCCATAATATTTTCCAAGTCATAAAGAAAAACATCTCTTCTTTTGTTGGCTTCATTATGCAATCCTTTGGTAAAGCCATTTTTTGAAAAAAGTATAAAAATTTCTTTGCGTTTTTTATTTTTCCATCGAACGTTTTCTTTTTTATTTTCTAAATTAAAGAGAAGTGAACTATCTACTTTGTTTTTACTCCATTTGCACTCGCCAAACAATATACTATCCTTGTTTTCGTTTAAACCTATGATATCGATTTCTTCATTTTTATACCACCATTTTCCAACATTAAAACCATTAAATTCAGCAGATGTTAGTTCTCTGCATACATCTTCGAAAGTATAGGATACAAATACAGGTAACGATTTTTTTATTTGTTCCAACAATGTTTTTTTATCTGTTTCCATTTGACTTCTATTTGGAAAAACAAATTTGAACCAGAATCTAAAAAAGTTATCTTGGATATAATAACGTCCTTTTTTCGATTCTTTTTCGGTGATAGGGACTCTTCTTTTTACTAGATGAAGATTTCTTAGAGTGGATATATAACTTGTTAGTGCGTTTTTTTGGATTCCTGTATCATTTTTTATTTCTGAAAATTTGGTGTTACCTTGGGAGATAGATGTTAGAATAGTAAAATAATTATGTGGTTCACGAAGTTCTTCACGCATTAAAAACTCTACTTCGTTATGTAGCACGGATCCTTTATTTAGAATTTTATCGTATATATTTCTGGTTACAGATTTTTTAGGATCAAACTGTTGAAGAAAGTAGGGTATACCTCCAAGAATAGAATAAGTTTTTATTTTATCCTCATATGAATAATTTGGAAAAAAAAGTTGCATTTCTTTAAAATTAAACGGTTCAAGTTTCCATTGTCCTGTTCTTCTTCCATATAATGGAGCTTTCCGGTTGAGAACTTTTTCTTCCATCATTGAAACTGAAGATCCTGTAAGGATAAGGAAAATATTTGAATGTCTGAGTTCTTTATCCCAGATTCGTTGTATTTTTGAAGGAACTGTTTTATCTGCTTTTATGATATATGGAAATTCATCTAAAACGAATATCAGATTTTTATCTTTACAATATCTGAGAAGTGTCTCCCAGCTATGTTTTAATTCATTAACATGTGGATCCTGTGTTTTTTCATAAACTAGATCAAAAGCTTCCTTTAGTTGTTCTTTACTATTGGACTGTGGGGCAGTATAATAAATATGTTTTTTGTTTCTGCAGAATTGTTCAACTAACTCAGTTTTACCAACTCTTCTCCGGCCATATAGAACAACAAATGAGGGTCTTTGTTGGTTTTGGTTATTTAGAAATTTCAATTCTTCCTCTCGATCCACAAAAGAATGTATATTCATAATTATAATAATCACGATTATACTTATAAGTTTTTTTGTTTAAATTTCCAACTATCAAATAATACCCTATAAAAAAAAGCTATTAAAACCAGTTACCGGATGAAAAAACACTCATTCCTACCAAAAACTACATCGAAAAACTATCTCATCCGACTATTCTACTTCATGTTCTCAGTATTGCTATATAATCTATGGATTCTTGCCGATATTCTCCTGTGGTTATCATTGCATGGAATAGTTGAAAAAGACCATCTTTTAACTTCAAAACTTTTTGGGACTATCTTGTATACCATTGATTCTGGAGGTTAACACATATCTATAATTTTTTATACATTATTCTCAATAATTTCTTAGTGTAAACTATGTTAAAATATTGATTTTTTAGTAATATTTACTTATTATACGGGTTAGATTCCATGTTTTCAGTTAATCTCTCCTGTTGAAAAGATTTTTATATCCTATCTACATCCATTATTTCCCTTATTTTATGGTACTTTCGGAACTACTGTTGATACCGTAACTTTTATATAGAACTGTTTGTTTAGGTTTCTCAAAATTCATGATAGAAAAACTAACAAAAAAAAGTAAAGTTAGTTTTAAAAAAAGAGGAGGTCTGACTCCATAATGAATGGACAACAACCCGTAATTGTATTGAAAGAAGGAACAAAAAGAGAAAAAGGAAAAGGAGCACAAGAAAACAACATAATGGCAGCAAGAGCAATATCAGACGCAGTACGATCCACCCTTGGACCAAAAGGCATGGACAAAATGCTTGTCGATTCAATGGGCGACGTAGTAGTAACCAACGACGGAGCAACAATACTAAAAGAAATAGAC
>JAZKSQ010000201.1:0-2813 GCA_036625995.1 Thermoplasmatota archaeon
GTATAAACAGCAGATTGCAGAATTGATAGGTATTATCGCCGCTGCGCCTGTGCTCGCCTTAGTGGTATCTGCTCTTGATAAAGCATATACGATAGGTAGTACTAATCTACCTGCTCCTCAGGCTTTTCTTATGAATGGTGTTGTCCGAGGTGTCCTCGGCGGCGAGATGGTATGGCCTTTTGTTATCGCTGGAATAGTCCTTGCGTTTATCCTTATTCTTATTGATATCCCAGTTCTCCCCGTGGCCATAGGAATATATCTACCCTTCACTCTTGCTACACCCATATTTTTTGGAGGTATAATCAGGTATCTTACTAACAGAAAAATTAAGCAGAAATTTGGTTCAGATGAAGATGATAAAACTAACGAATGGGAGCTTGCCATCAAGCAAACAGAGGTTAAACCTAAGGAACGTATCGTCAGAAAAGGTCTTTTATTCACCGCTGGTCTAATAGCCGGTGAAGCTTTAACCGGTGTAATTGTCGCTTTTATAATCATAGCAGGTTTGAACGTTGTATTGTTTGAATTCCCTCCTGTTCTTCCAAGTCTTCTATTATGGTTGTTTATAGCTGTTCTCGTCTTCTATATCCCTCTCAGAGAACTCTACAACAAATCATAAACAAAAAAAATTAAAAAAAATCTATCTTTTTTTTTCTTTCAGGAGATATTTTATAAAGGATTATTATTGTATGTTTTTTTATCCTGTTAGAGGATGAAACCATATATGTTTGAAGAAAAAATTGTTTTATCAGATTCTATAAAAATCTCCGACATTTTACTAAAAAGTCTTCTGTTATTTCTTACTTTTTTTGCCTTTGTAAGTAATAGATGGCTTTGGTTTTTCTTCGGAATCTTTATGTTTATTATTTCTCTAGTACCTAATCTTGTAAAAAAAATTTTGAATATAAATATTCAAGGTTTTTTGATTTTGATGATAGATCTGGCTTTAATCTTTCATTTATATGACTGTTTAACTGATATTTCAGCTTTTTTTCCAATTTATAATAAGTTTACTCATTTCTTTTCATCTTTCATTGTTGCTTATATCGTTTTTATTCTTTTAATGGTTCATTACAGGAAACAAAATAACATTTCTAGGTTTAAACTGGTTTTTGATATAATTGTTATAACTGTTTCATTAGGTGTTTTATGGGAGTTTTTAGAATGGGGTGCAGATATTCATCTTTCTATGTTTAATCAACCTAGTTTAAATGATACTATGTCTGATCTTTTAGCGGATAGCGCTGCAGGATTGTTAATGTCAGGTGTTGCTTTAATTATTTTTAAATCTAAAAAATTTAAGAAACATGTTCACCGGGTAGCTAAGCAGATTGAAGTTCTTATATCCTCATAAAAAAATGTTGTTTTTTTTTTTGTTTTTCCAAAAGTTATTTACCAAGAAAGTTTAATTTGAAAGTTTAATTTAGGATGAAAAAGAAATCGAAGGATAGTTTGAGTTTATATTTTTCTTATTTTCTCAAAGGTTTAATTATTTTTTTGTTTTTTCTTTCTGTTTGGAAAACACATTGGGTCTGGGCTTTCGGATCATTGGTGGGTTTTACAATAAGTATGATTCCCACTATCCTTAAAAGAAATTATCAGATTATTCTACCTCTTTTTTTAGATATACTTATTACTTCTGCTTTGTTGCTTCATATAGGTGGTGCTCTTCTTAACGCCTATAGAGATATTCCAGGCTATGATAGTTTAACTCATTTTGTATCTGCTTTTCTGGTTGCTTTTTTGGCTTTTGTCGTAATCTATATCTTACATGTCTACTGGGATGGTTTAATTATGGATGAATATGCCATGGCTTTTTTGGTAGTCATATTTTCTGTGGCAATGGGTATAGTCTGGGAGTTTAACGAATGGATAGTCGACCTATTTTTTTACGGTCGACCTCATGAACAACTAGGTTATAATGATACTATTAAAGACTTGTTTATAGATATGTTAGCTGGCATAATCATGGCTGTCTTAGGTGTTAGTTTAATAAAAAAAGGAAGTTTCGATAGGATAACTAAAGAACTGGGGGAACAAATAGATTCTAGGATATTTAGGAGAAAAAAACAAGAATAAATAAGTTTATCTATTACTGAGAGGAAAGTATATGTCTGAAGATGTAAAGTTAAATTGTTGGTGGAAAAAAACAGTTTTCTGGAATTATCTTCTAAGAGCAATTATGGTTATTTCCCTGATTCTGGCTTTCTGGAAGGAAGATTGGGTTTGGGTTGTAGGTACCTTCATAGGTATTTTCATAAGTTTTCTACCTTCAGTTTTAAAAAGAAACATTGAGGTGACTCTTCCTTGGATTCTGGATATGTTTATAGCTCTAGTTACAATTCTCCATATATTCGGTCGTCTATTAGACGCGTATTATGTTATACCTGGGTATCTTCTAATGACTCGTTTTTTTATATCTGCATTAGTGGCATTTATCGGTTTTTCTATGATCTATATACTACATGTTTATTGGGAGGGTCTTAGAATGGATAAATATGCGATGGGTTTCATGGTAGTTATATTTACCATGACAGTAGGTGTAATTTTAGAATTTATGAAATGGTTGAACATCTCTCAGAGATACACAGATATTACAAATAATATTCTTATGACTAATCTTCTCGCTGATACTATTTCAGGTATAATTATAGCTGTTATCGGCGTAAATTTGATTAAAAGGGGTTCTTTCAAAAGGATCACTAAAGATTTTGGTAAACAAATAGATAAAGCATTCATACATAGAAAAAAATAAGGGCAATTTTCCTAAACCATTAAATATAGGTTTTTGTTTTTGTGGAACTAAAAGAATT
>JAZKSQ010000202.1:0-2776 GCA_036625995.1 Thermoplasmatota archaeon
ATATATAGACTTGTTAGAAGAGGCGCAAGAAAAATACAAACCAAAATGGTGGGAATAAAAGTGAAAAAAAATATATTATTAATCGCCGCAATTTTTATTATGTTGGGGTTTTTAAGTGGTTGTCTAAATTCCAGTGATAGAAATGATTATATCTCTACTAAACCTAAATCACATTGGAAAACAGTTAGTAGTTTTACTCTTTCAAATAAAGACCAAGGAAAATTAATTTATGGGTCAGGATCAAAGGCTTATAAACTTGGATGGGAAATAATTTCAGGCTCAGATCCTTACCTCTCCGTAAAAATATATGAAGGCTCCCCAAACACCCATAGCTCTCAAGTTATTGAGAAAATATATTCCCCTAAATCGAAAGGAGAATTACATCTAAAAAATTTACAACAGGAGCAGGCATATACCCTTAAAGTAGAATCTAATCACCTAGTAGGATTTGCTATCTTGAAATATACAACCCTTTAAGGAAGTAAAAATTAAACAAGAAAAAATATAAGAAGGAAAAGTGAAAGGAGAACAGAAAAAGATGGTATCCTCTCCTTTGTTCTACTCTTACAGTAAATCATTAACCATATTGAAGGTGGTGAGCAGAATCAGTACAACTCTATTCTACTTTTGCAGAACATACTAAGATTTTAGGATAATACCCCCATTTTCTGCAAATCATCTTATTTCCCTATAGACTTTTTTACTCTTCATGGATTCAAACACAAATATTCAATTGCTCAGTAAAACATCCTACACTCAAATTAACTTTCTCAAGATTGCCCTTAATTTCAGAAGAGAGATTATAACCATCTGATGTAATTTTCGACTACTATATCCCCAAAGGCTTTTCATTGTCAATCTGTTCATTACCAAATAAAAACATTCAGAATCTCACAACTCAACTCTAAATTATTTAAAATCCAGTAGACTCTCTGCAGAAAAGGAGTTGATGTAGTGCCTGTAATAGTTACTATTGATTTTTATCACACTTCTAACCGGATGTTGTTTTGATTCTACAAACCGATTCCATAGAGAGTATCTTATCTTTTAATGAATGAATATTATTTATAGAAATGTAGAGGAGGTTTATGATATTAAATATTTTTAGGGTTGAATTTTTAAACTAACAGTATATATCTATGGTGTAATAGGTGGATAAAATGGTTAGTTGGAGTTATGTAACAGGTGGTGCTGTTCTTATGTTGCTTTCGATCTTCTTCACTATCTTTACTCTTGGCTTTGGCATAATCTGTACTGGGCCGCTGTTTTTGATAGGTTTTATAATCTTCATCGCAGGTTTTTTTATAAAAGAATCAAAGAAAAATGATACTCAAGTATATAATATAACACAGCAAACATCCTCTTATCCCTCTTCGGTAGACTCAAATAAAAATTCTGGTAGATATTGTCCTAATTGTGGTCGAAGTATTCCTTTTGAAGCCGCTCTTTGCCCATATTGTGGTCTTAAGTTTAAAACATTTACTGATGAATCCAGCAGTACGGATGTTTCTTGTCCGGAATGCGGATCTAAAAATCCAAAGGATGCAACGTATTGCTCTAGTTGTGGAAGTAAAATATAATTTTTTAAAGAAAAATATGAAATATATTGCTCTATATTAAAGGGAGGATTGAAAACGTTATGGAATTAGGGATAAGTGTAGCACTCGGATTTTTGTCTTTGATCTCTGGCTCTTTGATTTATTTTAGATATTCGACAGGAAAAGAAACAGATATGAAAACAAAGATACAGATTCTACTTCCTATCTTACGTTATTTCATTTGACCTATTTTTTGGAATATTTGGGGGCAGTACATCTTGTAATATTACAAAGAGTTCCTGTTTGGGCTCCACAATTAGTAGGTATTTTTTCTTTTGTGGGAGGCATAGCAGTTATAGGGTTTATGCATGAGAGTATTAAGGAACTGTTGGGTTAATTCCATTATTCTTCTACATTTTTTTGTTTATCAGATTTTTTTACTATTAGTGTTAGGTTGTCTACTTTTTCTATTTTGACTGTTTTGTTTTTTTTTTTGATTTTTCCGTCTATGGATTCTGCGTTCCATATTTCGCCTTTAATCTTTATTTTTCCGGTTGGGTTTAAGGTTTCTATTGTGGTTGCGTGTTGTCCTTCCATGGCTTCTGTTCCTGTTGTAGGTTTTTTGAGATGTGGTAGGGAGATGTATGCTAGAAATATTGTTATGGCTATGAGTAGTATGATCATAGTTATTGATAGCTGAGTTAGGTTGTAGTGTAGTAGAATGATGATTAGTAGTGTTATGATGCGTAGTTCGTCAAGGATGAACAGTAGGAATTTTATTGATTTTTTCATAATAATTGATGTTATCCGTTTTTTTGGTTAATGAAGTTTTATCAAAAAAAAATATGATAATTTAGCTGGTTTTTTTGGTTTGGTATAAAGGTTTCTAAAAAGAAATTTGTTTATGAAAAAAATAGGTTATAAAAAAAAGGGGAGAAAATGGGTTTTTTGTTTAGTTAAAAGTGAATTCACCGATTAAACTGTTTGAAGGATCATGCTTAATTGTTATAGTTTCATTACCGTAAATTTTGTCTCCAGCAGTCACATAGTCATTCTCCTTATCAAAAGAGTAAGAAGGACCATCGTTACCTGCACTGCTAGTAATTGTTATATCATCCCAGCTGCAGTTATCCGCTTTAGAAACAGTCAAAGTACCGTCATAAGTATTATTAACATCAGTATTATCCTTGGTGAACTGTATATTTGGCGCTGTAGTCGGCCCACCGCCAATCATTCCA
>JAZKSQ010000203.1:0-2770 GCA_036625995.1 Thermoplasmatota archaeon
ATATACAGTTCATAGGGACCTATGAAGGAGTAGAAGGCGATTCAGCTAGTATCTCAGTAATCACTTCAGTGATATCAGCTATGGAAAACATACCGGTAAGGCAAGATGTAGCCATGACAGGATCGCTAAGTATAAGAGGAACCGTATTACCAATCGGTGGAGCCACAGCAAAAATCGAAGCAGCAGCTGAAGCAGGGATAAACAAAGTTCTTGTTCCAGAGTCAAACATGAAGGACGTACAAATAGAAGAGAAATTCAAAGGAAAAATAGAGGTAGTATCAGTTTCTACCCTTGCAGACGTTTTGGATAACGCACTTTCAGGACCAGGTAAAGAAAAACTCTTGAAAAAAATGCGTAAACTCAACCCACCAAAAGTCGAAGGAAAAGTAGAACTAGAATCAGAAAAAGACTCAACATAAAAAAAACAAACAACTTTTTTTCTATAAATCATTTTTTTTCTTTAAATAACAAATTTATTATTCTTTAAACTATTTCTCTCAACTAAAAAAAAGATATATTCCTTAAGTGATTAGTGATTGTTTAATGAAGGCTTTATTTATCGGACGTTTCCAACCGTTACATAAAGGACATCTAAAAATACTAGAAAAGATTTCAAAAAAATATGAAAAAATAATAATCGTTATAGGGTCAGCTCAATACAACCACACCAAAAAGAATCCTTTCACAGCCGAAGAAAGAAAAAAAATGATTAAACAAACTCTTAAAGAGAAAAACATCACCAACTATGAAATATATCTGATTCCAGATATCCATAACCCTCCAAAATGGGTCGAACATGTAAACTCCATTGTCCCAGGATATGACATTGTAGTCTCAAATAGTGAATTTAATAAAGATCTATTTAAAAAAGCAGGATACAAAGTCATGGGAACATCTCTTTTTAATCGAGATAAATATAAAGGCAAAGAAATTAGAAAAAGAATAAAAGAAAATAAAAAATGGCGTCATCTTGTTCCAAAAAGCACAGTAAAGATAATAGAAAATATAGATGCCATAAAAAGAATTAAAGAATAGTAGTTAAAAAAAAATATTTCTAAATGACATTATCTGAATTCAATCATGTAGCTCAATTTTTTTTTTAGGTCTTTTAATTCAGTCTGATTTACAAAAATCTAATTTTTTACAGGTGATAGAAATTATAGCAGTTATAATCAAACTAAAAATCAAAAGAATAAACGGTGTAACAACATCTTCTAGAATCGAATAATCATAAAGGAAAATAATTCCAAATGATAAAATCATTATACCTGAAAACAACCTAAGGATACGTCCTTGCCATTCTGAAAGCTTCCACCTACCTAACGTAAAAGCAAAGATTAACACAATAACTACCAGAGGTAAAATGTAAATTATGTTATAGAAAAATATGTAAAGATATTGTTGGAATACAGATATATTGTATATCTGCAGTTGTCCTGTATAAAAGCCAGCCCATTGTAAACTACAAAGAAACTCAAAAAGGTTTACTGTAGCTGCAAGAAAGATTGTGCCGATTACAGCTGTAGATAATTTTTTTGCTTTTACAATCTTTCTCATCTGTTTATAAATACCAGGTTTTTTCTCTTCAGGTATTCCGATTGAGATTCCTTTTTTAAAAAAGAAAAAATCTTTAATATTTAATATACCAAAAATTATCGAAAGAATTCCTACAAACCCTGCTATAATCCATATTTCAAGTCTGCTAAAGGTTGTAGCAAGGATGAACATAAAAATAAAATACCATAGCCCTGAGAAAAAAATAAAGATTCCTCCTATCAACAAGATTCTTCTACGTGATTCAGCATAAACTAAAAGACCTAAAAGGATAAAAAGGATAAATATAGCACAGGGGTTTACACTGTCAACCCCGCCTATTAAAATAGTTAAGAGAGGTAATGAAAGATCCGAAATATCAAAAGATCCGAAAGGTGTATCTATTATTTTTTTCTGATTTTGACCGTCCTTTGATGAATCAATATTATCTGATAGATAATCTTCTAATAATTGTAGATGACGGCTAATCTTGTTATCTTTTGTTTTAAAAACTATGCCCTCATTTTTGTCTTCTATCAAAAAAACAGGGTCTAGGTCCCCATCAGAAATATTTTCAAGATTATAATATTCCTGCAGATATGTCTCATTAGAATAAACATCTTTTTTTAGAATTTTTAATTTGTCATCTAAACTTTCATTTTTTTCTAAATTACTCAATTTCGTTAAATGCTCAAAACTTTTATTTAAATCTGAGCTATAATAATATGAAACATAAATAACATCTTCTTTTTCAAAAGAACTATTTAAAATAGATAAAAAATATATTCTTTCTATCTGATTCTTTATATTCTTTACAGTTATCTTATTTTCTAAAATAGGCTGCGTAGACAAATTATTACTTTTTATTACCACAAAAGGAAAAACAAGTGAATCATACTCTTTAACCCATTGCTGATAATATGTTTTATTATTCACATCTTTGATTACAACTTCAAGATAACTATATGAAGAATTTTTTGCAAAATTATCTTCAATTAATTTCTTATCATCTTCACAGCTATCACATGTCTCTGAATAGAAAAAATCCAGTTTTACATTTTCTTCAGCTATTCCAGATTGGATTAAAACTGAAAAAAATAAAAGTGATATGATAAGGTAAATCAATGTTTTTTTAAGATTCATAGTTATTTTTTTTACAAATATGGATGTTCCATAAAAATCTATCCTAAAAAAAAAGAAATCTTTTGGCAAACATACAATTTTTTTTTGATAATAA
>JAZKSQ010000204.1:0-2766 GCA_036625995.1 Thermoplasmatota archaeon
TATGCTCACCGAAAGACTACTCACCATGTTATGGCAAAAGATGGGGTATCGAAACCAGCTACAGGGTGAAAAAACATTCCTATCTACCTCAGACTACCTCTAAAAACTATCAAATCCGCCTATTCTATTTTCTGTTCTCTGTATTACTCTACAACCTGTGGATAGGAATATATGGCAGTGTAGATAAAGATCATCTGATTACATCCAAATTATTCGCAGCGAAACTACTCTTTCAGGGAAGACTAGATGTTTAGCAAGTGTGTTACTCGGGAGGATTCTGGTAAAGCCTTAGTTTAGACTATATTAAAAACTTAATTTTTTTTTGAGATTTAAAAATATACTCTCCAATTAAACTCTTTTTTCACCAATTTTTTTCCAAAAAAAACCGTTATTTTTTTCTAAGAATTGATTTCGACAAAGAAATAGAGGTTACAAAATCTACATTCGGAGCTACTGTCGATACGGAAAGATTTTTTTACTATGGCTATTTATCCCTAAAATCCTCTGTTATATTATGATAAAAAAAGCTAAACAAAAATATCGTGATAAAGAAATCTATGACCTCCTTGAACCTGAGATAAGAGATTGGTTTAAAGATAAATATAAAACCTTTACACCTCCTCAAAGATATGCTTTAAAAGAAATACATGAAGGAGAAAACACACTCATCTCTTCACCCACTGGTTCAGGTAAAACTCTTTCTGCTTTTCTCGCAGGTATCAATGAGTTGTTTTCACTTGCTAAAAAAAATCAACTTGAAGATAAAATCTATATCCTCTATGTCTCTCCTCTTAAAGCTTTAAATAACGATATAGAAAAAAATCTAAATGAACCCTTAAAAGAAATATATGAAAAAGTAGAAGATACAGAAAGGATACGAGTAGGCGTGAGAACAGGTGATACCAGTCAGAAAGAAAGACAAAAACATACAAAAAATCCTCCTCACATCTATATTACCACACCTGAAAGTCTTGCTATTGTTTTAAATTCACCTAAATTTTCAAAAAAATTCAAAGATATAAAGTGGATAATTACAGATGAGATACATTCCCTTGCTGATAATAAAAGAGGCAGTCATTTATCATTGTCTCTTGAAAGATTAACCCATAAAATGAAAGATAAACCAGTCCGTATCGGTCTTTCAGCTACTATATCACCTATGGAAAAAATCGCTAAATTCCTGGTAGGAAATAAAAGAGATTGTTTGATTGTAGATATAAACTATCTAAATAAAATCGATCTAAAAGTTTTATCTCCGACAGATGACTTCATATATACTGATTCTTCTGATCTTTCACAAAAAATGTATAATCTTTTAGATAAAATGATATCTTCACATAGAACCACTCTTGTGTTTACTAATACAAGAAGTGCAACTGAACGGGTTGTATTCAACCTAAAAAGCAGGTTTGAAAAATATGATGATGAAATTCAAGCACATCATGGATCATTATCCAAAGATGTAAGAAAAGATGTTGAAAAAAGATTAAAAGACGGAGATCTTAAATGCGTTGTTTCTTCTACCAGCCTCGAACTAGGAATAGACATCGGATACATCGATTTAGTAGTATTGCTAGGTTCACCTAAAAGCATTACTCGAGCATTGCAAAGGATAGGAAGGAGTGGACATTTTCTTCACGAAAAATCCAAAGGAAGAATTATTGTTTTAGATAGAGATGACCTAGTTGAATGTACAGTTTTAGCAAAAGAAGCTAAAAAAGGCAGACTTGACAGAATAAGAGTGCCTAACCATCCTCTTGATGTTCTCTCTCAACATGTAGTAGGTATGGCTATCGAAAAAAAATGGAAGACCAAAGAAGCCTTAGATTTAATCAGGAAAGCTTATCCTTACCGGGATTTATCTGAACAAGATTTTCATAAAGTGTTATATTATCTTGCCGGTGAATATGAAGAGTTAGAAAGTAAAAAGGTATATGGAAAAATCTGGTATGATGAAAAAGAAGAGATATTTGGAAGAAGAGGAAAAATGGTCCGACCGATATATTATCTCAACATCGGAACTATACCAGATGAAGTTGCTGTAAAAGTATATACTACATCGAGAAAATATGTGGGAAAAGTCGAAGAAAGTTTCGCAGAGAAACTTAAGAAAAACGATATCTTTGTTTTAGCAGGTAACACCTATGAATTTATTAGATCTAAAAAAATGAATATATATGTAAAACCCCGACCTGAGGCATCACCTACTATTCCCTCATGGTTTTCGGAACAATTACCACTCAGCTATGATTTAGCAGAGGAAATAAGTAGATATCGAAAAAAAACCTATCAAAATATAAAAAAAGGAGATACCGAAGATGTCTCTAAGCCTATGTTGAATTACTTTAAAGAACAAATGCATTTTTCTATTCCACATGACAAAAAATTGCTTGTAGAAATATGTGAAAGAGAAGGATTTAGAAATATAATTTTCCATAGTTTAGTAGGAAGAAGAGCAAATGATGCTCTATCTAGAGTTATGGCATACCGTCTGACAAATCTTAAGGGTTTTAACGTAAAAATAGCTATAAATGACAACGGCTTTGCCTTAATGTATCCTCAATATAAAGAGGATCTTTCAAAAAGAGAAATTAAAAAACTTTTATCTACTAAAAATCTTAGAGAAGATCTCAGAAAAGCTTTGTATAACACTGAATTACTGAAAAGACGATTCCGACATACCAGCATCCGGTCTTTTATGGTACTAAGAAACTATCTAGGACATGACATAAGGGTTTCCAAACAACAAAGACATTCATCGGTTTT
>JAZKSQ010000205.1:0-2724 GCA_036625995.1 Thermoplasmatota archaeon
GAAAAAAAACCTCCCAAAATTATGTAACCTAAAGACCATAAGGATAAGTAAGTCGTCAAGGATAAAAGTAATGTAATCAATAATGAAAAAATGATCATTATAAGTGCTGTCCATTTTGTTTTTTCTTTTAACTGCGGATATTTTTGTAGTACACCACTCCCCCCTGAAAAACCGAATTGCCTGTTATATTTATCAGATTCAAAATCATAATAATCGTTTATATATGAAGCAGAAGCATAAATTAAAAAAATTATGAGAAAACCTGTTAAGAATACGGCTGGGTTAAACTTGAAACCTAATATTAAGGCGAATAATGATCCTAGCCAAAAAGTAGGTAAAACCGCTATTCCGATATGGGCTCTTGTAAGTTTTATCATTTGGGTTAAATATGTTAATTTCATTTGTTTTAAAGCCCCCAGTTACGAAAATAATTGTTTTTTCTTTAATGTTTTTTAGTATATTAAACCATCTATTATAGTTGTTTAATAGATCTAATAATTTAAATTTTAAAATCCTTAAATATTAAATTTTTTAATTTAAGAACTATTTTTTTAAAAGATGTTTTGTAAATAAAAAATATATTTTCATTTATTAAGAAAGATTTATATATTACACTCGCCTTTTATTATCAGAATAAAAAATATAAAAAACAAAATAAAAAACTCTTGTAGAGGGCAAAAAAGAAGAAAAAAAAGGGTAATAAAACCTAAAAAATTAAACGCTCGAAAAGTAAAATTTTGAAAAATATAAAAAGGTGCAATAAAAATGAAAAAGTATGGAAAAATAAAAATTTTAAAAAGAACAAACAAATCTCTTGTTGGAATAATAACCGCTTTATTTTTAGTATCTCTACTAATGTTTTCCGCAATACCAACAGAAGCATCAACAGATTGTTCCCCACGTCTAATAAGCTTTTTAGAAGAAGACGCATCAGGTGGACAAATGAAAGGTGTAACAGACGACACCAGCGGATGGTCACATGATGGAGGAACAAAAAATCTAGGTGTTCAAAAAATCAATCTTACTGTAGGAACTGCTTACGCATATGAAAACGGATGCGACGATATCTTCTCACATAGAGGAACACGTGGATTAGGATGCTGGGGCGAAGAAAACGACGAAGTAGACTGTATAGATTTAACAGAAAGAATCGAAATTGAATTTGACCAAGATGAATATATAAATAAATTCGAAATAAGATCTTTATTCTATAAAGATACCGGTGATTTCAAAGAAGTTGCAGATGTTGACCTATATCTTGATGGAAACCTTATTGAGGAATATGATCTTGAAGGACAACAACCTCTATCAGATCCTAATAATAATGGAGTTGTTGAGGTTACAATCGATCCAGCAAAAAAGATAGATAAAATGAAATTTTACGTTGATCAATCCAAGACACATTCAACAGAAAGTGAATTTGCTGTTGCTAGGATATGGCTAAATGAAAACATCTCTCCTACAATGGATCCAATAGCTGAACCTGAAAATATGTGTTATAATACTGCACCAATATTATCCCATATCGGATTTGATGACAATTGTAATCTAGATGATGGATATTATCAAATAGATTCATATAGTCAGAATGGATGGCAAGTTATTTTTGAAAATCATCCAGATCCATCTTATGATGAATCTAACTGGGAGATTCCTGGTTTCGCTGGTTTATCAGAGGGTATGCATACGGTTTATTTTATGGCTGATGACGATGCACACAACCCTAATGGAACAGATGGTAGTTGGAGTTGGAGTTTTTGCAAAGATACAACTGGTCCAGATGTTTATGTTGATTTAGGTCAACCTCAAATGATGGCCGATGGACCACAAGGCAATCTTCCTTTAATCGGCTCTAACACCCCGGTTTGGATAAACGCAACTGATAGCGGATGTAGCGACGGTGTAGAACTAATTAAATATTCAACTTCTCCAGGAGTTTGGACTACTGTATATGACGGTGAAGAAGGAGTTGATCTCGATGAGGATTACGGCGAGATATCAGTTAAGTTGTTTTTCGATGATTATAGCTGTTGGCATGAAATAGATTATGATGCCAAAGATTATTGTGAAAACTGGGCTGGAGTAAATGATTATGATTTTTATGTAGATATAGATAGCCCTGTTACAGATTATTCAATTATAGGTCCTGAAAAACTTAATCCCGAATCAGAAGATTGGACATGGTTTGGACCATGTACCTGGAAATGGATTAACACATCTGACTCTGGATGCATAGACGGAGGATCAGGAGTAGATACTCTTTACATCGAAATTTCAACTAACAATACGCCTTCTGGAAACTGGGAAGTTCAAGAATATTACGAAATAGACGATAACGATCAAACAGGAATATACCCTGATCTTGATCCGACTGTTGGAGTTGTAAAGACTAAAATCCATATAACTAATGATTGTTGGCATTGGATAAAACATTGGTGTGTCGACAAAGTTGAAAATATGGAAGAAACTACCGTACCTCACAACAAACAAAAACATAAAGTAGATGCAACACCACCTACCACATCTTTAAATCAACAGTGGCAATGTGTAAAAGATGAAAATGAATATTGTATAAAAACAGATGAGCAGATATCTATAACTGTCGAAAACAGTGGCACTGAGCCTTGTATATATCAAGATTATTGGGGTGCTTTTAGGATTTATGTTGAAGATGAAGACCAATGGTATCCTAGTGAAGGACACCTTGCTTATGCAAACTATGAT
>JAZKSQ010000206.1:0-2721 GCA_036625995.1 Thermoplasmatota archaeon
ACCTCAAAAAAGTGATGGGTGCTATCCTATTTTAATTCTTAACTTGACATCCACCCTTTTAAATCCATTCATTTTATATACATATTTCTTATTATCTGGCCCACATTCGTTGGGGGTAAAACTAAAACAATGAATAAAAAAGCAGAGCAAATTTTAAAAACCCAATTAAATGAAAAAGATTTTGAGAAATTGAACCGGATAAAAAACGATAAAGTTCACAATTTCATTGCAAAATATGTTGATTTATGTAATCCTTCTAAAATAACTGTTTATGATGATAGTGAGGGAGATTTACAAAGAACCAGGGAGGCAGCTATACGCCACAAAGAAGAAGCTAAACTAGCGAATGATAATCATACCATTCATTTTGATGGATATTACGATCAAGCAAGAGATAAGGAAAAAACAAAATTTCTTTTACCACATGGAAAAGACCTAGGCCCTGAATTGAATTCAATAAAGAAAAAAGAGGGGTTAGAAGAGATATATCAGATAATGGAAGGCATCATGAAGGGACATGAGTTACATATTAAATTTTTCTGTCTAGGACCAACAAATTCACCATTTTCTATTCCCTGTGTCCAGTTAACCGACTCAGCCTATGTCGCACATAGCGAAGACTTACTTTACCGGCAAGGTTACAAAGAGTTTTTAAGACAAGGCGAAGACGCACGTTTTTTTAAATTCGTTCATTCAGCAGGCGAACTTGAGAAGGCAGGTCTTGGTTTAGAAGTTAGTAAAAACATCGATAAAAGACGTATTTACATAGACCTTGAAGACGACATTGTATATAGTGCTAACACACAGTATGGCGGAAACACGATTGGTTTGAAAAAATTAGCTATGCGCCTAGCAATAAACCATGCAGATAAAGAAGGGTGGCTCACTGAACATATGCTTTTAATGGGTGTACATGGACCAAATGACCGTATGAGTTACTTTACTGGTGCTTTTCCCTCTATGTGCGGTAAGACTTCTACAGCAATGGTGAAAGGTGAAAAAATCGTAGGCGATGACATAGCCTATCTACGAAATATTGATGGTAAAACTAGAGGGGTAAATGTAGAATCGGGGATTTTTGGAATAATTGAAGGAATAAACCCTAAAGATGACCCTATCCAATGGAAAGCAATTACAGAACCAAATGAGGTTATTTTTACAAATCAGTTAGTTACACCCGACATGGAAAATTACTGGAATGGTAAACCAGGTCCAGTTCCAAAAAAGGGAGTGAACCATTCTGGCGAGTGGTATCCAGGGAAAAAAGATAAAGATGGAAAAGAAATTACTCCGTCACATAAAAATGCACGTTTTACTTTCCGTATGGACATACTTGACAATGCTTCCTCAAAACTCCATGATCCAAAAGGAGTTAAAGTCGATGGTTTCATTTACGGTGGAAGAGACTCAGATACTTCTGTACCAGTAAAAGAAGCTTTTGATTGGACTCACGGTATCATAATGTATGGAGCATGTCTTGAGTCTGAAACTACAGCTGCAACCCTTGGAAAAGAAGGACAGCGCGCTTTTAGCCCCATGTCAAACTTGGATTTTTTGTCACTCCCAATCGGTCAATATGTACAAAATAATCTCGACTTTGGCAATCAAATAGATAGCCCCCCATCTGTTTTTGGGGTAAATTATTTCATTCGTGATCAGGAAACTAACAAGTTTTTGAACGCTAAAAACGATAAAAGAGTATGGCTTAAATGGATGGATCTACGAGTCAACGAAGATGTTGAGGCTATAGAGACCCCGACGGGATATATACCATTATATGAAGACTTAAAAAAACTGTTTAAACAAGTACTTGACAAAGAATATCCTAAAGAAGATTATATACATCAGTTTACTATTAGAGTTCCTGAGAATCTTTCAAAAATAGAACGAATGACGAAAATCTATAAAGAGCGTGTTCCTGACACACCGCAGATAGTTTTTGAAGAACTAGAAAAACAAAAAAAACGTTTGATGAAAGCACAGGAGAAGCATGGTGACTATATTAAACCTAAAGAACTAAAATAAAAAAATATTGGGATCTCCTTATCTTTCTATTTTTTTATATTTTCAATTTTTTGCAAAAGTGGATTCTTAAATTTTTTTGATATCTTTCTTGATTAAACTGGGGGTTAAATACTTGAATTAAATTAATAAGAGACGAAAAAAAAGGAGAAGAGCACATGTATTTCACATGTTTTATGTAACAAAAAATCTATTTTGTAAAAAACAAAATAACTTTCTTATTTTAGAATGTAAAATATGTTGAAATAAAAAATTCCGGGAGAAATGTTTTTTTTTATTAAACTATTTTATTTATAATCAAATCTAAATCTTTCATAAAATCAGATTCCATAATCTTATCAGGTTTTCCTATAGACTTTTCAAGATTTTTATCAAAACCGATTGATCCTAAAAAACAAAAATCATTTTTTTCAACTTTGTTTTGAACAAAATCTGACCGCTCCATCTTCATATTCTCAATGACTCCTAATATTGGTACTTTTATCTCTTTTAAAATCTCCAAAAGTTTCTTAACAGAACCCATAGCAACCTTTGAGGGGGTAGAAACTACAACAAATTCACTTTTTGGAATAAAACGAATAACGTCAAGTATTTCATCACCAATACCCGGAGGCATATCTATTATCAGATAATCAAGTTTATCCCAACGGGTTATAGCTAACAATTCAATGATTATATTAGTTATATCATGTCCTCTAA
>JAZKSQ010000016.1:0-14329 GCA_036625995.1 Thermoplasmatota archaeon
TACTAAGTTTTACAGCTATTTTTTTTAGTTCAATTATTGATGGTTTCTTTTCATGTTTTTTCATATAAAGTTGTTCTCCCCTTTTTCAGAAAAACAATGTTACTATTCTATTAGGCTTATTGATCTATCCAACTTTCTTTTTGGAAATAATTTTTCTCATCTAAATATCTTTTTATTTTATCGGGATTTATTTCTCCCTGGAATAGTTATATAAATCTTGATATATTTCCGGTCTGGTATCTCGAATTACTGGTCTATTTGCACGGGCTTTTTTAATTTTTCCTAGGTCTATGTCTGATATTATCAGACTTTCTTTAAAATAGGGTGCTTTGTCGATTAGATTGCCTAAAGGATCATATATTTGAGATCCACCCCAGAATACTAAATCTTCTTGAGAACCTACTATATTTGAGTAGATTATAAAGGTTGTATTTTCTATTGCTCTTGCTGGTAATATTTTTTCGAAATATTGTCTTGTTACAGATGGCGAAGCAGATATACATACTATTAAATCTGTACCTTGTAGAGAATAGGCTTTTGATATTTCAGGGAAATAGATATCATAACATATCTGTATACCAATTTTTCCAAATTCGGTATTAAAGACCGGTGTTTTTTGTCCTTCGTCGTAAAATATTTTTTCTTCAAATGGTCCAAATGTCGGTAGGAACCATTTTTTATATATCTTAGTTTTTCCATCCGGATAGATTAAGACAGCGGCATTATGAATTAAACCCTTTATTTCTTCATGTTTGATGGGCATTCCAAAAATGATATGGCAGTTATTTTTTCGGGCGGTTTTTTTCATTTTAGATATAATGTTTCCATCTTTTTTTTCAGCTAAAGTTCTTACTTCGTCTCTAAGGGTATATCCAGTTGATGACATTTCTCCAAAAATAAATAAGTCTGCTTTGTTTTTATTGATGTATTCTTTCATTTTTTGTAGGTTAGATTTCTTTCCCCCGATCTTTGGTCTCATTGATGATAGAGCGATTTTCATTTACTTTTCACAATTTGGGTATATAGAGATTTTTTATAAGATTGTTGCCTCAATTTTTTATACTAAAAAGTATTAGAGCCGTCTCATCTTAACCAAAAAAATTGAGTATGTGGGAGATGGGATATTTGGTTTCTTAATTTTTTTTTTGAGACGCTCTAATAATTGATTAAAAAAAAGAAATTGGGGGTGGAGGGATCCTTTTTTATGGAAAAAAGGATGTTGGGATGGGATGTTTAAAAATTTAAACCCCCAATTCAGATTTCTTTTTTTTAATCCTAACTTTTTCCATTTTTTTTAATTTAAAAACAGAATACAGGTTTTAGTATATAAAAGTTTCCCTCTTTGCATTGCATAAACGCAATTCAGAAGAGTAATGCATAAATACGGAAGAAACAATTATTAAAAAAAACCATGGACAACAGCTATCAACAAGAAATTGAACAAATCAAAAAATTACTAAAAGAAAACTCAAAAGGAATGACAGTAACAGATATAGCAAGAAAAATCAAAATAAACAGAAACTCAGTAGCAAAATACCTAGACATAATGAGAATATCTGGCCATGTAGAAATGATAACATTCGGGCCTGCCAAAGTATTCTTTCCATCAAGAAGAGTACCAATAACAAAGATGCTCAATTACACTTCTGACCTAATTTTAGTATTTGACTCAAACCTAAATATCACGCTTATAAACGATGCCTTTTTAGAATGCTTAAACCTAAAAAGAGAGGAGATAGTTGGACAAGACCTGGAAGAAACAATATTAGATATCTTCAAAAACAACCTTGAGCTATCATTAGCTATAAATGAAGCTCTCAGAGGGAAAAAAAACGAAGAAAAAATCAAGTTGATAGAAGAAGAAAACATCAGATTACACATAAAGATAATTCCAACAACATTTGAAAACGGGAAAAATGGAGTGGCCATAATAATAAAACCTACAATACAAAATAAAAAAATAAAAAGCAAGTTAAGTGAGACAAAACAAAAACTTAGAGAACTACTTGAAACACAAATAGAATAAAAAAATAATTTTTTTTAAAAAAAATGTAATATAGCTTGATTTATAGGTAGAGTAATGATGGATTTAGAAGACATAGATTTTAAATACCAAAATCTAAAAATTACCCTTGCTAACCAGGTGTATCAGCCGGCAGAGGATACATTTCAGTTACTAGAATCAATAGAAATTGAAAAAAATGATAGAATCCTAGAAATCGGCACTGGAACAGGTATAATAGCTCTTAAATGTGCAACTAAAAAAACAAACATTATAGCTACTGACATCAATCCAAAAGCAATAAAGATAGCAAAAAAAAATTATAAGCAAAATAAAGAAAATTTAAAAGGAAAAATAGAATTCATAAAAACCAATCTATTCAAAGACATAGACAAAGAAAAAAAGTTTGACAAAATAATATTTAACCCGCCTTATGTATCAATAAAAAATGAAAAAATTAGAATTAAAGAAAAATGGTTGAATCAAGCTACAGACGGTGGCCCAGATGGATTAAAGACTCTAAAAAAATTCATAAAAAAGCTTCCCTTATATCTTAAAAAACCTGACGGTAAAGCATTTTTTATAACAAGTTCTTCATCGAATCTAACAAAAGTTAAGAAATATATCAACTGTTCACATCTCAAATCAAAAATTTTATCAGAAAAAAAACACGAAAGTGAAACTTTATATGTATATCAAATAAACCATATAAAAAAAATAAAATGATAAAAAAATTTAAATATAGAATAGTTTAAATTAAAAAAATTCTTTTAGCTGAACTCAATAAATATTATGGTGATTCAACTGCTTTAAAAACTATATAATCAATTTTAGAAGCCATTTTTCCTTGTATAACTAATGTATTGGCAGGGCAAATTACTTGTTCTGTATAGTTTCCAGGCAATAAATTTAATTCCCTGTCTTTATGCAACAACAAATTTTTATTAGAATCATAAAAATCAATGGAAATAGATACATTTATAACTCTATTTACTAAGTTATGAAAAAGCCATTTAACAGTAACGTTAACTAATTCACCATTTATGTTTTTATTTTTTTCAATGTCTATATAGTTAAATTCTAAAACTTCTGATTCTAGATAAACTTCTATGTTATCATTTTTGTTATGTTCACTTGTACTTACACATCCACTAAAACAAATCGAAACTAAAATAATTACTATTGTGACGACTATAATCTTTTTTTTCACTAACATCCCGTCCTAGATATAAGTTAAATGCTGCGGTCACGTAAAAATTTTACTACAACAAAAAAATTTTTTTACAAAAAATTTAAAACCATAAAGAGACTATTGTAGATAAACATAAAAAAAAGAGTTTTTGTTGAGGGGAAAATATTATTTATGAAAAATTTAAAACAGTCCATGGTTGTAAAAAACTTATTAAATAATCTGTTAAATGTATCAAGTAGAAGGACAAACAAAGAAAATGCAATAACGACTATAAACAAACTGATAAGAGAAAATGAGGATACTTTTGATTTTTTAAAAGGTATAGAAATACAAGATAATCTATATAATGAAGAAAATGAAATAGTTAGTGTCATGTCAGAAATCGACAAAGCAGATCCAATCAAAGTAGGGTCTTTTCTAAAATATCTTGTAACCAATATGCAAAATTCGCTAGGCGATACTTCCAGTCATTTTTTCATAAAGGAAATTAAAAATAAAATAGATGAAACAGAACATACATATATGAAAGAAGATATGGGTCTTGATTTGGGTCTTATCCAGTTAGAAAGTGAAGTACATGATTTACATAAAACTCTTAAAAAAAGGAAATAATAAATTCTAACAGATGCTTCGTAAGGTAACTATTTGTCCGATTTATTAAAAGGATAGGTACTTGCATATGTGGCTGAAGTACCACATGAAAACAAGGTATATAAACAGGCGATGTAATTTTTACTAAAGTCAATAAAACGGCAAAAAACAGTTTTTTTGTTGTTTTATGTAATTCAAAAGTAGGAGGGTTCATGATATGTTGAATAAAATAACTAAAATTTTGAACAAAAAAGATGTTGGGGCTATCGGTATTGGCGCTATGATTGTGTTTATTGCTATGGTGTTGGTTGCTGGAATAGCAGCATCAGTACTGATACAGACAGCTGGTGACTTGGAAATGTCTGCTATGAGAGCTGGTGAAGAGACGGAAGCTGAAGTTGCTACTGGACTAGCAATAACGGATATAGAAGGTCATGTGAATACTACGATCGATAAAATTGATAATTTGACTATATCTATAAAACCTCGAGCGGGTTCCAAGGAGATAGATCTTGATGAAGTAGTATTGGAGATATCTAATTCTTCTTCAAAAGTGGTTTTAACTTGGGATTCAAATGCTTATGCTTATAGAGCATCAGGGCTAGGTGTTTTTTCTACAGGGAATGGAGTGTTTTCAACTATAGGAAGTACGTCCTTTGGTATAATTGAACTTGAAGATGCAGATAATTCATCTATTTCAACGGGTCCAGTTATAAATAGAGGAGATTTGGTAATGTTGACTATTAATTCCCATGCTTGTTTTAACAAGCTTCCTGCCCGTACTGATGTTTGGGGTCAAGTGATTCCGGAGGAAGGAGCATCTGGTGTTTTCTCGTTTAGAGTTCCCGCATCATTAACTGATGAGGTATACGATCTATACTAAAAATATTAATATTGGTGGCTGTTAACCCCACTTATCTTATAAATTAATTCTTTTTCTGGCTATAATGGGGATTTTCTTCTTTTATGTTTTTTTTAATTTAATTCCGTTTACATGTGCACCTGCATATGCATATGCACAAAAGGGTTAATAAACTAGCGGTAATATTGTTTTTACAAATTTAAAACATCGAATAAATATCGGATGGGATGTGAATATAAGGATGGGAAAAAACCTAATAAATATTCTGAAACGTAAAGATGTTGGTGCTATCGGTATTGGCGCTATGATTGTGTTTATTGCTATGGTGTTGGTTGCTGGAATAGCAGCATCAGTACTGATACAGACAGCTGGTGACTTGGAAATGTCTGCTATGAGAGCTGGTGAAGAGACGGAAGCTGAAGTTGCTACTGGACTAGCAATAACAGATATAGAAGGTCACGTAAACACTACACTAAAAAAAATAGATAACTTAACTATAAACATTAAACCCCGTGCAGGTTCTAACGAAATAGATCTTGAACAAGCAGTGCTTGAAATATCAAATTCCTCTACAAAAGTAGTATTAACATGGGATGCAAGTGCTTATGCAAATAGCGCAGCTGGAGATGGTGTATTTTCAACTGAAAGCGGTGTTTTTGATGTTAGTAACACTAATTTTGGAATAATTGAGCTTGAAGACGCAGATAACTCAGCCAGTAGTACAGGGCCTGTTATTAACCGTGGGGATTTAGTTATGCTAACTATTAATGCTCATAATTGTTTTAACAAGCTTCCTGCTCGTACTGACGTCTGGGGTCAAGTGATTCCGGAGGAAGGAGCATCTGGTGTTTTCTCGTTTAGAACACCCGCATCATTAACTGATGAAGTATACGACTTATACTAAAAAAAGAGGTGTAGCTTTAATGAATAAAAATATTATTAACGTTTTGAAACGTAAAGATGTTGGTGCTATCGGTATTGGCGCTATGATTGTGTTTATTGCTATGGTGTTGGTTGCTGGAATAGCAGCATCAGTACTGATACAGACAGCTGGTGACTTGGAAATGTCTGCTATGAGAGCTGGTGAAGAGACGGAAGCTGAAGTTGCTACTGGACTAGCAATAACGGACGTTATCGGAAAAGTTTCTGATAATAAAATCGATAATATGACAGTAAGTATAAAACCCCGAGCTGGATCTAAAGAAATAGATCTACATGAAGCGGTAATAGAGTTATCTAACTCCACAGTAAAAGTAGTATTAACCTATCCATCAGCTGCGAATGACACTACATACTTTAAGGATGGTCCATCAGGTGACGGTATTTTTGAGACTGGAAATCAGGTATTTAATATAACAAATCAAGAGTTTGGTATAATTGAGCTTGAAGATGCAGATGGATCATGTAACGCTACTGGACCAGTGATTAACCGCGGTGATCTCGTAACGTTAACTGTAAATTGTTCAGCATGTTTTAACAAGCTTCCTGCCCGTACTGATGTTTGGGGTCAAGTGATTCCGGAGGAAGGAGCATCTGGTGTTTTCTCGTTTAGAACACCCGCATCATTAACTGATGAAGTATACGACTTATACTAAAAAAAACAGATTTTTCTAAAAATATTTCTCGGCTTATATTGATTTAGTTAGCCGATAATAATTTCTTTTATTTTTTTTAAATGAATAGTTTTTTATTCTCAAAACTTATATGCTTTTTTTGTAGACTTGGAGGGGCTCTAACTTGTAAGTCTACATGATCAAATTTATCTTTGGTTAAATAAACTGAAGTGTATCGAGGGGTTACTCTGTTTCAGAGGGGAGCACGTTTATCTGATACTAATGCATCAATTGGTTTAGGTTCATTAATAATCTTTATAGCTATGATTTTAGTAGCAGGAATTGCTGCATCGGTTATAATTGAAACAATGAATGATTTACAAAACACTGCTATGGAAACCGGTCAGGAAACTATGCGTGATGTATCCAATGGAATAAAAGTAACTCACTATACTGGATTTAATAATGGTTCAAAAATCACTCAGTTAGCAATTTTTGTTAGTCCTACAGCAGGGTCTCAAGGTATTGATTTATCTTATAGCAGAGTTGTTTTACGCGATTCAAATAACCAATTGGTTTTAAGTTATAACAGCGATTGTTTTTGTGAAAACGTAGATGGTCTTTTCGGTTCAATAAACTCAAGTAATCTTACATCAACCTCTTTTGGTTTATTAGTTATACAGGATCCAGATGGATCAGTTAATTCTGGGAATCCTGTGATGAATAATAATGATTTGATAGTAATAATAGTTAATGCCACAAAATGTTTTTCAGGTATTGAAACTCGAACTGATATCACAGGTAAGGTTATTCCTGAAAGTGGTATTGCAGGTATTATTTCCTTCACAACACCTAGTTGCTATATTGATCAGATAACAGATCTATAGAAAAAAACCAATCCTGTTTTTTTATGCTAACATTCCACCTATAATTTTTTGTACAGCCATGCTTGTAGCGGCTACAATCCATACAAATGGAACAAAAAAAAGTAAAGTTAAATATCTGTGGCTACCTCTTATCATTTTTAAAGTATAAGCCATTAGAAAACAATGAATCACTAACACTAAAAAAACTATTATGAAGTTGTTTTGATAAGATTCAGGAGGTATGGTATGTAAAATAGAACTTATACCTCCCATGCCTTCTGTGCCTTCTAAAGGTTTTCCGCTTTCTATCATAATGTCGTTTAAATGCCGTCCTATTACCAGTGAAATATATATCGCAAAAGAAATACCAAAAGTTATGCCTGCAAAAAGAGAAATTGAGGTATTAATTATGGTTAGTTTTTTGAATCTTAAATCACGTATTTTTCTAATGTTTTCGGCAATCATTTTTCCTGCTTTACGTGGATTTGCTGCAGCATAAGTTGATTCACGAAACATTTCACTTGCCCTTTGGATATAATTACTGCCAGAATCAACTCCAAACCATTCCCATGCATCGTCATCATCTATCCTTGTTCTAAGTCTTTTATAAAGATCTTTTACATGTTTTGTAAGAACCCCATAATCCTTTTCGCTTAGATAATATACCGATTCGTTTATTTGACCTCCTCTCATAGCAGAAATAGATCCTAGAGCCGGTATGAAACCTAGGAAATTACTTTCTTTTCTGGAAATCTTTCTTTCTTCATCAAAGGTTTTGATTCCAACAAGTATTAAGGGTGACATCGAAAGAGCAATAATTAACTCGAAAGGAAGAGTTTCTACAACATCCAAAGAGAAATAATATTTGGAAAGGAAAAGAATTGTACCTAAAAGTATTGAGGCAATTAATGTAATCCTAAAAAGTTTATCTAGTTTATATTCAGTTTGGCTTTTTTCTCCTGTAAGATGCCATATTTCATCAGGTGGAATCATTGATTTAAGAAGATACAATAATAGCCCTTCTGAAATGATTAGCAGAAAAGATGAAAGATAGATGAAGGTATTCATGTTTTCACTACCCATAATTATAGGTAAAACAATCCCTAGAGACATGACAAAGATTATTGCTATTAGTAGACTGACATATACTTCATTTAATATCACTATGTTTTCATTACTTGTTTCATACATTGTTTTATATTCTTCTAAAACAGCGTCTTGTTCTGTTTCAATAAATTCCCGATGTTCTACTCCACTGTCTAGACTTTGTGAAAAACGATCTAAAAAGTCTTTCAAAAGTTTACTCGGCGTTCTTTCAGATATAAAACGGAAGCTTTTGGAAAGAGGCATACGCCATTTTGAAGATAGCACACTGATTTTTTTAAGTTCTTCCCCTAAACTTCCATATACTTTTTTTCCTCCCAACATCTTAAGGATATCTAGTAGGGAAAAATCTGATATAGCTAACACTCTCAAATGTGTGATAAAAAAATGCATTTTTGCATTAATATCTGTTTCTTTATTTTTCCAGATGATAAAAGGATAGAAAACCCCTAGAAAAATCGGTATTATTCCCCCAATCACAAATGTGAATGGATTTAAGGTTAAGGGAAAAGGGATAATCATTTCTAATATGAAGGGCATAATAAAAATAATTATACTTAAAAAAATCAAGGGAAAAATAACTTTTTTATAAAACTCGTTCCGATCATCAAGAGCATTATATGCAATCTGGAGTTGTTTTATAAAACCCGCTTCAGTATCATTGGAAGAAATCTTTTTTTTCTTCTCTTTTTTATCTTTTTCTTCCTCAGCCATCTTCTCTCTAATCTTCCTCCGAATCTAAAAAGAAATAATGAATTCAATGGTAAATATAGTTTTTTTTAAAATGGTAGACCTTGATTCCCTTCTCTATAATATCCCCATATTGCCTCTACTACATCATAATAGTCCAATATACCTTCATTTACCATTTTTTCTAAAATATTTTTTCTTTTATCGTATTCTAAATAAATTTCAGAGGTATCCTTATATCCTGCGGTTTTAGCTATTCTTTCTTCGAGAATATAGCTATTTCGATTAGCTACAAATTGATGTTCATCTCTAACAGCATTCCATGTGAACGCTTTCCTTGACATAATTCCATCCATTTCTCTATTATATCCTTCTATTTCATCAAGTGAAGTAACTCTCCTCAATAATTTTCCTTCTCTTTCCATAGCTTGTTGAATTACTACAAAGTCTAAATTATCCATAAATGTTTTTGGAACATTAATAGGATCCCCAGTGAATCGTTGTATAACCTTGGTTACTGACCCTGCGTGAAAGGTTGTTATGACAGGATGCCCGGTCTGCATAGCTCCGAATACAATATTTCCTTCAGCTCCTCTAACCTCCCCAGGGATTATATATTCCGGTCTGGATCTCAAAGCAGCTTTTAACAGATCGAACATGTCTACTCTTCCTTCCTTTGGACCCGATGTTTTAGTTAAAAGTCGTTGCCATACATCATGCGGCACCTGCATTTCAGGTGTTTGCTCAGCAGTATATATTTTTTTCTCAGGAGGTATAAACGGTACCACTGCATTCATAGTAGTTGTTTTACCACATGCGGTACCACCGCAAATAAAAAAATTCCTTCCATATTGAAGCGCGATCCATAGATATGAAGCAACTCCTGCACTAAGAGTACCCCACTTAATCAACTGGGTAACACTTAAGGGTGTTTCTGTAAATTTCCTTATAGTCATACTAGGTCCTTTCATACTAATTGAGTCACTATAAACGACGTTTCCTCTACTACCGTCAGGTAAAACACCATCGACAATTGGATTACCTTCACTGACTGGCGAACCCATTTTTTCACTAAGTTTACGGGTGAAAAGAGACGCTTCATCTTTATCTATTTCAATGTTAGTCTTCATCATCCCGAAAATCTTGTGTATAAGATGTATTTTCTCTCCAGAGATGATATGTATATCTTCAAGATAGGGATCTCTCATAAAACATTCAAGATAACCCGTACCTACGACGGTTTTTATCAGGTAGTACTCAATGTTATTTTTCTGTGTTGATGTCGCCTTAATATTTTCCTTTTTTTTCCCAAAAAGAGATTTTTTTTGTTTCTTTGCTTTTTTAGCCTTTTCGTCAATTACAAGTATTTCATCTATAAGTTGTTTAAGAACTTTTTTAAGTTCTTCGTCATCTCTGACCATTTGTTTTTCAGGTGCCTTTTTGATTATAAGTCTTAATAATTTTTCATATTTTTTTTGTTCCTCTTCGTTAAGTTCAGGCTCGATTGCGATATATTCTTTTTCATCCATTTCTTTGGTTTTATATATATGAACGAAAACTGCTCCCTCTGTTGGGTAGAGTAGATTCGGGTTGTTTTCATCTCGTAGTTCATATGGTACAGAGGAGTAGAAGTCTGGTTCTTGCATTCTTTTTTTTATAGTTTCTACATATTCTCTTAAATGATCATATTTTTCCAGTAGTTGATTAGACTTCTCTTCCTCCATTCTCGTCATCTTTTTCTCATTACCCCTCCAAGAAAATCAATGTTAAATGACATATCGTTTTTTTTTATATTGATATAGGAAGTGCTTTTTCTCCTTCCCTATAATATGTCCATATAAATTGTACTACTTCATAATAGTCAAATATTTTTTCTTCAATCATTCTATCTAAAATGTGTTTCCTTCTATCGAATTCTTCATATATCTGCATAGGGTCTTTGAAACCTGCTAAAGGCGCGATTTTTTGTTCCAATACGAAACTGTTTCGGTTTGCTTTAAAGATATGCGTGTCATCTACAGAGTTGTAGGTAAAGGCAGTACGAGACATTATTCCGTCGGCAGCTTTATTATATCCTTCGATTTCGTCAAGTGCTAAAACTCTTCTTATCTTTTCGCCTTTTCTTTCAATAGCCATTTGAATTAAAACTACGTCTAAGTTATCCATAAAGGGTTTAGGTACATTTATCGGGTTTCCAGTAAATCGTTGTATGACTTTGGTTACTGATCCTGCGTGGAAGGTAGTAACCACCGGGTGACCTGTCTGCATAGCTTGGAACACTACTCTACCTTCTTCTCCTCTTGTCTCCCCTGGTATTATGTAGTCTGGCCTGGATCTTAAAGCAGCTTTTAAAAGCTCACCTTCGTCTATATGGCTTTCTTTAGGTCCGGTAGAACGTGTAAGCATTTGCTGCCAAACATCGTGCGGTACTTGTACTTCAGGAGTATTTTCGACTGAATATATTTTTTTATCTGGAGGTATAAACGGAAACATTGCATTTGCAGTAGTGGTTTTTCCCGACGCTGTTTCTCCACAAACGAATATACTTCTGCCGTATTGCATGCAAAGCCAAAGATATGCGCCTAAACTTGTATCGAATGTACCCCAGTTCATAATTTGAGTTATGCTTAATGGTGTTTCACTGAATTTACGTACAGTCATACTAGGCCCTTTAAGACTTACATCTTGACTATGTATAATATTAACTCTGCTTCCATCTGGTAGTGTGCCGTCAGCTATAGGTTGACCTTCACTTACTGGGCTCCCTATTTTTTCGGAGAATTCTTGTGAAAAATTTTTTGCCCAGCTTTTATCTATATGAATATTGGTTTTTACCATGTCAAAGATTTTGTGGATTAAATGTACGTTTTCTCCAGTTATAATATGTATATCTTCAATGTATGGATCTCTCATAAAAGGTTCAAGTGGTCCTCCACCTACAATCTCTTTTGTTATATCGTATAAGATGTCGTTTTTTTCTTCAGAACTTACTTTAACTTTTCCTCGGCTTTTTACAATCTTTCCAGCTGATTTTTCATCTACTATAGTTATGTCTTCTATCACTTCTTTTATTGCTTTTCTTAAATCTTCTTCGGTTTCGATATCCGAGATTTTATATGCTTTTTCATACATCATTTCTTGAATGATGTCTCTTTTTTCTTTTTCTTCTTCGCTGAGAGTTGGTGCTATAGCGTTATATTCCATTTCTTCCATATCTTTGGCTCTATAGATATGGATGAAAACTACTCCTTTAGTTACATATATTAGATTAGGATATTCTTCATCTTTTAGATCTCTTGGTACTTGACTGTAGAACTCTGGTTCCCCCATTCTTTTTTCTATGTCTTCTAAGTAGCGTCGAAGATGAGGGTTTTGATGTAATATTTTGTTTATTTCTTCTTCTTTTAATTTTGTCATATATTTTTCCTCATCATCTTAACTATCTTTTTTTTAGAATGCTACTCCGCTAGTTTCTATTGTTAGGCCTACACCTGGTCTTACTGAAAAAGATGTCTTTGGCTCATATTGATGGTTTGCTCCATTGAATTTTTCGACATATATTGAATGTACGATACCTACTCCGGCTACATCTTCTCTTTTGACATGGAAATGTATATCTGAATTCATCTGAAAAGAACTATGTATTTGTTTATCCCATTCATCTGGATTGGCTGATGCAAAAATTATTTTTCCGGATCCTAACAATCTGTTTAAAAAACTGGTTAATTCTATCAGATTATTTTGGTTTAAGCTTTTATTTAGAAGAGTTGAAATAGAATCTATAAATATTATTTCAGGTTCAAAGATTTTTTTACATGTGAGAAGTCCTTTTAGAAATGTTTTTTTTGGTTTAGTTTCAGCAAGCATAACTTCTGTGGAGATAAACAGTAGTTTACCCGACATCAGGTATTCTCTAACTCCGTATCCTACTGATGCTGTCTGCCTTAAAAAACTTTTAATGGTAAATTGTGTTGATATGTATGAGCAGGTATGGCCGTTTTTTAAAAGACTGTATAGAAACCTTTGAGAAAAGATGCTTTTACCGGTCCCTTCTTTTCCTTCAATTAATACTAGAGTTCCATCTGGTATAACCTGCCCGAATCTTTCTGCGAATCCGTCTTTTTCTCCTTTCCTTTCAAGAACTATTGATTTAAGAGCCATATTTGTTTAGTTTATCTTTTATAGATTTTTTTATATTTCAAATTCAAAATCATCTTCGATTGCATGCGGTCCGACTAGCCTTATTTTATGTGTTCCATCTGAGATAAAGCCAGTGGAAATGTATATCGTTGAAATGTCTCCCTCTGTAAGTTTATTGACTGAAAAATTATAATCTGAAATAGGTACAATTTCACCATCGACGAAAACCTGGAAGGTTTCATTGGATGAAACAATAGTGCCTTTTCCAATGTTTTTCATATAAAAAAGATATGATCCAGATGAAGAGGGGATATTTTTGTTGTCATTTATTATTTTAAACTCGGTGTCAAGTTGGTTTTGTACACGTTCACCTTTTTTTGAAAGACTATTATTTATGTCGAAAGTTACCGCCATAAAAATACCGGATACAGAACTTGCTACCATTACTGCTACAATGAAAAATACAACATGTGTCCCGGTTAGACTAAATCCCATAACTATTTTTTTCCTCCTAGCTTACTGTATATTTTTGATAATCGGAAATCCCATTGTTAGTGATTACTTTCAGTCTTTTATTTCCTGTTCCTGGCAGGCTATAAAGTTTTAGATAAACATGTGTTTCAGGATATAGATATCTTTTTGATTTATAAAAAACTTGATTTGTACCATTTATTAAGACATTAAAATTTGTTGTATCTAAAGTTGTGCTACCTGTATTGTTTACTGTAATATTGAGATCATAGTTGCTATTATTTGTAATAGCGCTGATTTTTGTGATTTTTATATCCGATTGGATTTGTTCGATTGCTCTATTTCTCATATCGTCATAAGAGGAATATATATCGTTTATCGCAGGGAAGAATGTTCCAATTGTTATTTCAGCTGCTACTAGTATCGATATCCCTATGATGGCTGCAGAGGCCGATAATGAAAAACCCATTTTGTTTTATTCCCTCCTAGCATAAGTATAGGATAAAGTTCTATAACAATATGATCCCCGAAATGGAATAGACAAAATCTTTTTTTTTTGTTTATCTGTTATATCGGTAATCTATTTTTTTAGTCATTCGCGTTATTTTATCTTCAATTCTGTCTAAGAAGTGTTTATCAAAACTGTTTCCTTTTAATTTCTGAATAAAAAGAAATGATTGGATGTGGTCTTTTGATGGCAGTTCTTTAATATCTCTATCGTCTTGTTCCGGTTTTTCTTCAGTTATCCCATTTGAATATTCAAGAAGGTTTATTTTGGCTTCTTCTGAAATCCATCCTATATCTACATAATAATCTAAAACATTTGGAAGATTGTGTCTTCCACATCTGTCCATGAGA
>JAZKSQ010000207.1:0-2695 GCA_036625995.1 Thermoplasmatota archaeon
TTTTTAAGTATTATGTTGTTAATATTTTGTTGATTTGTTATTATGGAGTTTATCTATGAAAATACTATTGTAATTAATCGTGAGTTATCTGATTTAGATAAGTTTACAATTGATTTTATTAATGTTTTAAAAAAACATACAAAATATGTTATAGTTAGTGGATATGTCTCTATATTACTTGGTATGGCAAGGGCTAGTGAATATGTTGATTTTCAGATTTTAACAAGTTGTATAGTAATCTTAAAAACAAGGGTTTTTATTGTCTAAATGCTAAGGATGAAAAAAAACAGTTTATTCTTATTTAGAGGATGATTTAGCTGTTAGATTTGCAAAAGAAAACTTGATGATACCTAACGTTGAGTTGAAGTGGTTTAGAAATGAATTTTGAAAAAAATTGCGCTTGAAAATCCAACTGCGGTTAAAATACAAGATGAAACATTGTCTATTTCAAATCTTGAACTTCAGATAACATTTAAAGAGGAGGTTTTAAAAACACGTAAGGATTTGGATGATGCACAACACATAAAAGAAGTTGCTGAGGAATATTTAGATAATAAGTTGATTAAAAAAAAATATAGGGGTATGCTTGATGGGTTTTATTGAAGAAAACAACAAAGAAAGAACACGTTTTGTTCATAAATGGGCTGAGTATGTTCGAACTCATGAGGATAAAGAGTGGAGTTGACAACAAAATATTATTAATTCTGCTTTGAAATCTGCTGATATGACTCGGGAGCAGTTTTTTAAGATGAAAGGTGAAACTAATTATAAAATATAGTAGATAGGAAAACCTGACATGGTTATCAGGTAGTATACTACTTTTTTTTGTATGTCTGCTAAAAAACTTTTTTTATATACTTTTTAAAGGTCATGGAAGAAATTTTTGTCCTGTGGTTGATTTTAATTTGTGTATAAAAAAACCAAAAAATTGGTTAGTCTAAGATGTACTGATATGAACAAGATTAAAAAAAATTTTCTGATTTTTTGTATATACCGGCTGTTATCATCATAAATTATTTATATAGGGTGCAAGGATGTATCTTCTGGAGAAAAAATTACTATGGAAGGAACAATTAAGAAATGGACGACGTCATATGGTTTTATAGAGACAGATGAAGTAGATAAAGATGTTTTTGTACATGAGTCAGATGTTGATTCGGCTACTACTCCGGCAGAGGGTACAAAGGTTAAGTTTGATTTAAGAGAAGAATCACGTGGGCCTAAAGCCGTTAACGTCGAGATAATTGAATAAAAGAAATAAAGATTAAAAAAATTTTTTTTGTATATAGTGTAGATTAACTCTTTTTTAATTTGCTCAGTTTTTTGGTTTGTTCTGTGAAAACCATTTTTTTTTCTTTTTTTTTTTGTTTAAGTGAAATAAATTTTTGTATATCATTGCTTTTGATATTGTGAATATGTAGTTGAGTTTGATTACGCTTTTTTTTTACTGCCCCTTTATTTTTTTGATGGGTGGTATTCCTTTCATTTCTGTGTTGTTGGTTATACCTGCGACTATTGCATTGTCAAGTTCTTCGAATTTAGATGAGAGCGGGGTCTTCTAATTTAAGTATCTTCCCAGTTATCGTCTTCTTGGTTGTCCCATATTTTTTTTCATTTTTGGTTGTTGGATTTTATTTAAAAAGTTGTCATAATTGTTTTATTTTTTTTTACTATACTATTTTTTTAAGCTGTTAAGTGATCTATTTTTTTTCTAGTTGAATAATTTTAATTGTTTAATATTTTGAAAATGTTTTTGGTTGAATGTATAGATTTTTGCTTTCTGGTTTATGGTGATTGCGGCTATCATTGTATCTGTTCTGGGGATTGTTTTTCCTTTTTTTTCTAAATTGCATTCTATTTTTGCAGATGTTTCAGCGTCTTTTTTGTTGAATTCGATTGTGTTGAGCTGCAGTATATCTTTGATTTTTTTGTTGTATTTATAGTGGCTATATAGGATTTCGTGAAGGGTTATTGATGTGATTGCTATGTCTTCGCCGGTTTTTTCGAGTTTTTTAATTGCATGGTTTCCTCGTTTTGATTGTTTATCAAAAATTTCGATTAATACATCTGTGTCAATAATGATCATTTTGTATCATCCATATCTTTTTTCCTTTCTTTTTTCATAGATTTCTTTTAGCATTTCTTCTTTGTTTTCATAGGTGTTGATTCCTCTCATTTTTTTTAAGACTTCTAAATTGGATTGGCTTAATCTTTCGAATAGGTCGCTGAAGCTTTCGTTTTCTCTTTTCATTAATAGTAGTTTTTTGTATACGCTTTTTTTTATTGTTAAGGTTTTAAATCCCATGGTTATGTTTATGTTTAAACATATATTTAATTATTTTGGGTGAAATTTTTCATTTGAGACATCCACCACAAGATAATTTTTCACATACAAATCACAAAAAAAAGATATTTCTCCATATATAAGATATAATAAGAGGCCATAAAAACTATTTATTTGGATTAAAATATAAATTATCATATCTCCAGGTCTGTATTTACTTTTTAAGGACCATATTTTTTTCTATTTTTTTTTTAAGCATTCAAACTTCAGTTTTTTTCTTATAAATTTCTACAGTATAATGATAAACAGCATGTATAGCGTCGAATATACTTCAAATATTACAAAAGTAGAATTGAGTTTCAAAAAGAAATTTCCAAGTGTTAAGTCTGCAATTTTATATTATTTCTTTTG
>JAZKSQ010000017.1:0-14291 GCA_036625995.1 Thermoplasmatota archaeon
TATAAAAAGAGGTAGAGGACATTATTGTGTATTGGATATAGATGGAGGGGATTATTCTTTTACTGTCCCTAGCTATTGTAAAGTATTGGTAAACCGTCATCTAATGCTCGGTGAAAACGCAAAATATGTAGTAAGAGAAATAAGAAAAATAGTAAATGCCCTTAATCTTAACTCACGTGTTGAGATATATCGCAAACATTCACCTGGGCCTGAACTAGAATATAAACCCTTTTTAAACGAAGAAAATGAATATATTGATCTTTTTCAAAAAATCTTGAAAAACAAGATAGAGTTAGATAATAAAACTAAATTATGTCGTTTTACTACTAAAAGCGTGGGAGACTTTAACTTGTATGGCACTAGAACAAAAGCGCCAACTATTATCTTTGGGCCAGGTGGAGGCAATATACATGCGCCAAATGAATATGTGAACAAAGACGAGCTTATAAAAACAGCTAATCATCTTTTAAACTTTTTAATGGAGGTATACTAAACATTACTAAATATCCACGCTTAAAAGTAAATCTCGAAAAAATAAAACATAATGCAAAAAGAATTTCAAAAAAAGCCTCTGAATTTAATATTGATATTGCTGGAGTAACTAAAGCCACCTGTGGAGATCCTAAAGTAGCAAACGCTATGAAAGAGGGAGGAGTAAACTACATAGCAGATTCAAGGATAGAAAACATTAAAAAATTACGTAAATCAGAGTTTAGCAAACCACTTATTTTACTAAGAACCCCAATGTTATCCGAAATTAAAAAAGTTGTAGAATTTGCCGATATATCCTTGAACTCAGAAATTCCAGTTATTAGAGAGCTTTCTAATCAATCAAAAAAACATGGTTTCAAACATAAAATTATTTTGATGGTGGAAATGGGTGATTTAAGAGAGGGGATCAATAAAAAAGAAATTTTCGGATTTATTGAAAAGATATTAAAGTTCGAAGGAATAGAAATCTATGGTATAGGAATGAATCTTGCTTGTTTCGGGGGAGTAATTCCTACTGAAAAAAAAGAAGAAGAAATTTGTAGAATTACAGAAGAAATAGAAAAAAAATTTGACATCAATTTTAAAATGATTAGCGGGGGAAACTCTGCAAATATTCCATTACTATTCAAAAAAACTAGTCCTACAAAAATTAACAATTACCGTATCGGTGAAGGAATTTTGTTAGGGCTAGAAACAGTTAACAGAAAACCAATCTCCTCTACATTCCAGGATGCTTTTATCCTAGAGGCAGAAATAATCGAACTTAAAAGGAAACCCTCAGTTCCTAAAGGTGAAATTTCACAGAATGCTTTTGGTGAAAAACCTGATTTTCAGGATAAGGGAAAAATCGACCATGGGATAGTAGCAATTGGAAGACAAGATGTAATTGTAGAAGACTTAACTCCTTGTGATAAAAATATTGAAATTATTGGCAGTAGTAGCGATCATATTATTTTAGATATTAAAAAAGGGGACTATGAGGTAGGTGATATTGTACGTTTTAATTTGAAGTATGGTGCCTTAGTTCATTTATATACTAGTAAATATGTCGGTAAATGCTACTGTTAGTATAAAGTTTGTTTTTTTTATTCTTTTATAACTGAATTTTTTAAAATTAAATCTGGGTTTTTTAGACATTTAGGTTTATTTTCGCCAAACCAATTTCCGCCTGAATAAAATTTATGATTAGTAATCGGATTTTTTTCATACAGTTCAAGATGTAACATACTTAGATTTCTTCTCTTTTTTAGCTTATGTATATATTTTGGAGAGCTGCCTTCTATTTTTTCCGGTTTTAATACTTGTCCTATTTTACCTATAATACTACCTGGTTTAACCATGTCACCTTTCTGTATGTAAAAATCTTCTAATTCGGCATATTTCAGATATTTGTTTTTATTAAATTTAATTAAAATGTAATATGTCTTATTCCAATAGTTGTTTATCTTGGGGGAAGTAAATGTACCTGTTTTGTATACTTTACCTTTGGTTATCGAAAGTACTTTGTTTCCTTTATTCGAGTATATGTCTAACCCACAGTGGTATCTATCCCCTCTATTCTTCCAAAAGTTGTCCTCTTTATTTTTTAGATTATCTTTATTACTATTTATAACTGGCCAGTACATCATTTTTATACACCAAAAAATTTAATGTTTCAATATTTTTTAAAATAAATACCTATTTTTGGACAATATTTCTTTGTTTATCAAAATACTATTAGCTATAAAAAAAAATAAAAAACAATGATATATTATATTTTTTTATGGTACTATATCAATACCTAGTTTTTTTGATAATTCTTTATATCTATTACGGATAGTTACTTCGGTTACACCCGCGACATCTGATATTTGTCTTTGGGTTACTCTTTCTCCTATTAATATTGAGGCCATATATATTGCTGCTGCCGCTAAACTTACTGGTCCTCTTCCACTGGTTAGTTCGTTTTGTATGGCTTTCTCAAGTATTTCTTTGGTTTTTCCTTGTACATCTTGGCTTAATCCTAATTCGCTGGTAAATCTTGAAATATAGTCTATTGGTGAAGGTGTACCCATTTTTAGTTTGAGTTCGCGTGCTATAAATCTGTATGTTCTTCCTATTTCTTTTCTTTTTATCTGTGATTTATCGCTGAGTTCATCAAGTGTTCTAGGCATACCTGCAAGTCTGCATGCTGCATATACGCTTGATACTACTACGCTTTCTACGCTTCTACCTCGTATTAAGTTTTTTTTGGCGGCTTTTCTATAAATCATTCCAGCTTGTTCTCTGATTGTTCTTGGAAGGTTTAGTATCGAAGCGATTTTGCTTAGTTCTGAGAAAGCTATAGATAGACTTCTTTCTGTTGCGTCACTTACTCTGGTTCTTCTTTGCCATTTTCTAAGTCTATATACTTGTCCTCTAATCTTAGTTGGTATGGTTCTTCCGTAGTAATCTCTATTTTTCCAGCTTATTGTAGTGCTAAGCCCTTTATCATGTAAACTATAATTTACAGGGGGTCCTGTTCTTTTTCTTTTTTGTTTTTGTTCATGGTCAAATGCTCTCCATTCTGGACCATGATCTATTATATCTTCGTCTATAACTAGCCCGCATTCTTGGCAGACTAGTTCACCTCTTTTATTGTCTTTTTTAAGGTTTTTGCTGTCACATTCAGGGCATTTTTTTATATATTCTATTTCTTCTTTATTCCTGTTTTTTTCTCCGCGCAAAATAAAACCCCTTAACGTTTTTTTTGATTATTTTTTATTGAAAATCTAATTATAAATTCCTATTATTCTTAAAATACATCAATTATTGATGGTATCATGTTTTTTCGACTAAGAATTTTAGCCTGATTTCTTCTATATCTTAATAATATGTCAGCTTTTTCGTCTTGAATATCCCATGGTTTCAATATTACTAGATCGCCACTTCGTATTCTTTTTATACTTCTTTTTTTACTTCCTGGGATTCTAGCAAGTCTAGACTTTCCGTCCTCGCAAGATACTCTCATTCTTGAACCGCCAAGAACTCTTTCGACTACTCCAAACATCTCTTTTTTTCGTTTTTTAGGCAACGGCATTCTAATAGTTTCAGAGTTATCATCATTCATCATCTATCACTAGGGATTCCAACCTACCTGCCTAGTAGTATATAAAACTTTCGATAATTTTATCCCAATAAATGTTTTAATATTATAAATGGAATAAAAAGATATTCAAATCTGGCAAAACTTATTAGTAATTATGTAATCTACCTAAAAATAAAGATAAGCCTAATTATAAATAATTAAGTTTAAGAAAAGGTAGGTTAAAATATGGATCTAGAATTAAGTAAGAGATTAAAGAAATCATCTAAATCTAAGATAGTTTTTTTAGTAATTGACGGTCTTGGTGGAACACAAAAAGACAAAAATGGAAAAACTGAACTTGAAGAAGCGTATACACCTAACATGGATAGCCTCGCTTCAGAAGGAACCTGCGGGATGCATATACCTGTAAAACCAGGTATTACTCCTGGAAGCGGACCTGGACATCTTGGAATATTCGGCTATGATCCTCTTAAATACCAAGTCGGAAGAGGAGTACTGTCAGCCTTAGGAATCAACTTTAATTTAAAAGAAAATGATATCGCAGCAAGAGGAAATTTTTGTACTTTAGACAAACAAGGAAAAGTAACTGATAGAAGAGCTGGAAGAATCCCTACAAAAAAAAATAAGGAATTATGTGAAATTTTAAATCAAATTAAACTAAAAGAAAAGGATATTGAGATTTTTGTTAAGCCTGTAAAAGAATATAGACTACTTCTTGCACTTAGAGGAAAAAAACTTTCACCTGATGTGGAAGATACCGATCCACAAGAAATAGGAAAAAAACCACTTGACCCTGAGCCGACTTCAAAAGAAGGAGGTGAAACCGCTGAAATTGTATCAAAATTTCTTACAAAAGTCGAAAATAGATTAAAGAATCAAAAAACTGCTAACATGTTGCTTTTAAGAGGTTTTTCTAAAAAACCTGATTGGCCTGAGATAAACGATGTATATGGTCTTAAAACCGCGGCTATAGCAGCTTATCCGATGTACAAAGGTGTTTCCCGATTGATTGGAATGGATGTACTGGAAACTGGTCAGACCTATGAAGATGAATTTGATACTCTAGAAAAAAACTGGAATAAATATGATTTTTTTTATATTCATATGAAAAAAAGTGATAGCGCTGGAGAAGACGGGGATTTTAGAAGAAAAGTGAAAGAAATCGAAAAGGTAGATAAACTTATACCTCGTCTTTTAAATCTCAAACCAGATGTATTAGTCATAACTGGAGATCATTCGACTCCTTCTGCTTTAAAGTATCATAGTTGGCATTCGGTGCCTTTTCTTTTATGGTCAAAAAGATGCAGGAGAGATCGTGTTGAATCTTTTGGAGAGACAGAATGCATAGAAAAAGGAGGTTTAGATAGATGTCTACCTGCAAAAAACCTTATGCCTTTAGCTATGGCGCATGCCGATCGTCTTGAAAAATTTGGAGCTTAAACGTCCAAATTTGTTTTTAATTTTTTTATACGATTTATATCCTAAATAATCTGATTTTTTCTTTTTTGATCTATCCTCAAGAATTCTTCATCTTTCGTTTTAGCTAATTTTATTTCATTCAATGGTTTCCATATCTTTTTTAGTTTACAGTTAATCCATCGGTCATTTCTTTCAAGAGTTCTAATGATTTCGTTTCTATCGAATCAAATTTGTAAGTCCTTTAATTGTATGCAAAAATGATTTTACATAGTTGACTTTTTTATTTTTTTTTATTGAACTGAGAGATCCAATATTCGGTCATGCTACTAACTTGTTTTTTTAAGTTTTAAAAACCTAGCGTTTATTGCTACTATTACTGTACTTACTGACATTAAAGCTGCTCCCACAGCTGGTGAAATAATTATACCTTGATTATAGAATATTCCTGCTGCAAGAGGTATAGCTATTACGTTGTAACCTGTTGCCCAAAACAGGTTTTGTATCATTTTTTTATGTGTTTCTCTACCAAATTCAATAAGTTCGGTTACATCTCGTGGATTGCTGTTTACTAACACTATATCTGCTGTTTCTGCTGCTATATCAGTACCTGATCCAATAGCAATTCCCACATCTGCCTGAGCTAAAGCTGGTGCATCATTTACTCCGTCACCAGTCATTGCAACAAATTCATTTTTTATCTGTAATTCTTTAATTTTTTCTTGTTTTTCATCTGGCAAAACCTCTGCGAAATATCCATCAAGGTTTAGTTCATCCGAAACTTTTTTCGCTATAGTTTCATTATCACCCGTAAGCATCCAGCATTTAATACCTGCATCTTTTAATTTCTTAATAGCATCATATGATTCTTCTCTTATTTTATCTGCAAGAGCAATAGCACCGACTGCGTCATTTTCAATTATTACAAAGACCACTGTATCTTCTTTTTTATATGCTTTTAAATCTTCTGGAACATTTATTTTTTTGTCTTTTAAAAAACCAGGGCTGACTATTTTTATTTCTTTGTCCTTAATCCTTCCTTTTACTCCTTCTCCTTTGATGTTTTCAAAAGCTCTTACTTCCATGAGATCTAAATTCATTTCTTCAGCTTTGCCAAGAATTCCTTCAGCTATAGGATGTTCTGAATTCTGCTCAAGAGAAGCAGCATAACTAATTATTTTTTCTTTATCGTATTCCTTATTTGATGATATTATATCTGTCACACCGAAGACACCTTTTGTTAAAGTACCTGTTTTATCGAACACAAAAGTTGAAATCTTACGAGAGTTTTCAAAAGCAGTGCGGTTGCGAATGAGAAGACCATTTTTTGCAGAAAGAGTAGTAGATATTGCTACAACCAAAGGAATCGCAAGGCCAAGAGCATGAGGACATGTGATAACCATTACGGTAGCCATTCTTTCAATAGCGAAAACATAACTTTCTCCATAAATAACCCAGGAGAGAAAAGTAAGAGTTCCGACGCTTAAAGCAATTACAGTTAGATAAAAAGCTGCTCTATCAGCTAAATGTTGAGTTTTTGATTTAGATTTCTGAGCCTGACTGACTAGATTTATAACTTTAGAAAGATAAGAGTCTTCACCAGTTTTTTCAACCTTAATTTCAAGTGAGCCATCTCCATTAATTGAACCGGCGATAACCTCGTCATCTTTTTCTTTTTTAACTGGTTTAGATTCACCGGTAATCATTGATTCGTTAACAAAGCTCTTTCCTTTAACTATAACCCCATCTGAAGGAATTTTTTCCCCAGGTTTAACCAGCAGAATGTCATTTTTTTCTATTTCACTAAGTTCAACATCTTCTGTTTCACCATTTTTTTTACGGTGAGCAATACTAGGCATTAATTCAGCTAGTTTTTCTAAGGCATTAGATGCACCCATTATAGATTTCATTTCAATGTAATGCCCTAAAAGCATTACATCGATCAGTGTAGCAAGTTCCCAGAAAAAAAATTTTCCAGGTAGCCCAAAAACTACTGCTGAACTATAAAAATAAGCAACAGATATTGCAACTGCGATAAGAGTCATCATACCTGGATTTTTATCTATTAATTCATCATAAATGCCTTTGAGAAATGGCCAACCACCATAGAAAAATATAATCGATGATAAAGCAAATAAAACAAAATTACTACCTGTAAACGTAAAAGTTATTCCTAAAAAAGATTGTATCAATGGAGATAAAAAAAGTGTTGGTATGGTTAAAATCAGTGATATAATAAACCTTTTTTTGAACTCATCAAGCATTTTTTCATGATGAGATGTATTGTCTTGTTTTTTTCTTTGGTGGTTCATTAAATCACTTTACTATCCTAAAATATATAAAAAAATTTTAGTTCCATATTCCCTCTATTTTTGTTTGACATTTAGGGCATTTGCCATTTTCAAGATTTATTTCCCTAAGAGAGAAAGGACTTCTTTTGATAATTTTATTTTTACAATTTGGACATACTGTATCGGTGTCGCTTGAAACATTTCCTATATAAACATATTTTAATCCATGTTTTTCCCCTATTTTTTTTGCTTTTTCTAAAGTTTCTATTGGTGTAGGTCCAGAACTGTTATATTGATAATCCGGGTGGAATCTACTTATATGCCAAGGTATTTCTTTTCCTGTTTTGGATATAAATTCAGCTATTTGATTTAATTCTTTATCTGAATCATTTTGATCCGGGACCACTAATGTTGTGATTTCTATCCAAATGCCCAGTTTTTTCATCTCTTGTATGGTATTTAAGACAGGTTTAAGTCTACTTTTGCATATTTTTTTATAAAATTCTTCATCAAAGCTTTTTAAATCAATATTTGCAGCGTCAAGATATGGGTTAATTTTTTCTAATGCTTCTTTTGTCATATATCCATTTGTGACAAATACATTGTACAGATTGTGTTTTTTTGCTATTTTTGCTGTGTCGTATGCATATTCAAAAAAGATTGTAGGCTCCGTATATGTATATGCTATGCTTTTACAGTTATTTTCTATGGTGTTTTCAACTAATTTTTTAGGTGAATATTTTTTTTCTCCGATTATTTTCCTCTCTTGTTTCTTATCCATTTGAGAAATACGCCAGTTTTGACAAAAGCTACATTTAAAATTACATCCAGGCGTAGCTATTGAATAAGATCTGGTGCCTGGCAAAAAATGATATAATGGTTTTTTTTCTATGGAATCGGTATTATTAGCAATTAATTCCCCATATACATGCGTGTATAATTTTCCTTTTATGTTTTGTCTAACTCCGCAGAATCCGAATTCTGATTCTTTTATTATACAATTGTGTGCACATAATTTGCATTGCACTTTTTGGTTTTGCAACTTTTCATATAGCATTGCATCTTTTTTCAAGTTTTTTTATCTCCCCTCTAACTTGTTTAATTTGTATTATTGTTTATTTTTTTTAATAATTTGGGATATTGACATTATTTTATGTCATATTATTAATAAATGACTTAAAAACAGATTAAAAGTAGGTTTAAAAAAATTTAGAGATAATGTTTTATACTTGTATTAGTGATTCTATATCTAATCCTAAGTGGTTAGATATTTCTTTGTATCTGTTTCTTATTGTTACTTCTGTTACACCTGAAACTTTTGATATTTCTTTTTGTGTTTTTCTTTCTTGACATAAAACTGAGGCTATATATATTGATGCTGCTGCTATGCTTATTGGTCCTCGTCCACTTAATAATCCTTTTTGTATTGCTTTGTTGATTATTTCGTTTGCTTTTTGTTTTACAGATTGTCCTAGTTTTAATTTGTTGCAGAATCTTACTAGGTAGTCTTTTGGTGTTGTAGGTTTTATTTTTAATCCAAGTTCTCGGGCTAAAAATCGGTATGTTCTTCCTATTTCTTTTCTGGTACTGGGTGATTCATCCTTTACTTCATCTAGAGTTCTAGGCATATTGCATTCTCTACTAGCGGCATATAGTGCTGCAGCTGCTATGGATTCTACGCTTCTTCCTCTAATTAGGTTTTTTTGGGCTGCTTTTCTGTAAATCATTATAGCTGTTTCTCTGACGTTTTTTGGTATTGTGATTGCTGAGGATAGTCTTTCAATTTCTCTTACGGCTATTCTAAAAGTTTTTTCTGAAAAATCAGTGTTTCTGATTCTTTTTTGCCATCGTCTTAATCTAAAAAACTGGCTTCGGCTTTTTGCGGATAGAGTATTTCCATGTATATCTCTATTCTTCCAGTCTATTGTTGTGGATAATCCTTTGTCTGGAAGTCTTTGTGTTTTTGGAGGACCTGTTCTTGATTTATTTTCTATTTCTTCTTGATTGTAGGCTCTCCATTCTGGTCTATAATCTATCTGATTTTCATCTATAACTAGTCCGCATTCTTGACAGACTAGTTCACCTCTATAATCATCTTGTTTTAGTTCTTTGCTTTTGCATTCTGGGCAATTCATATTTTCTTCTATTTGTATTAATTTACTTTTCATCTCTCACCATACCTTAATTAAATTATTTATCGTTAAACGTTTTTCAATATATACTATGGTAAGTGATATTATATAAATGTTTTCCAATTAACGTTAAACGATAAATTATAAAAAGCATAAATACAATTACCACTACTAGCCAGGTTCAGCAAATGAGAATAAATGAAAAACTAGTAGAAATAGAGGGACAAAGGGGAACATTACAAATAGCTAGATGTCTAATAGACAACGGAGAAACACTTTACTGCCATTTATATGACAATAACCCCATGGTAAAAATAAGCAATAACTCAACTGCTAAAAGAGCATTAAATATATTACAAAAACATGAACTTGTTAAAAAAAGAAAATCACAAAAAAGAAGAGCAATATACTATAAATTAACAAAAAAAGGAGAGCGTTTTGCAAAACTAATCATGGAAATAGAAAAAGTACTTAATGAATAACAAAAAAATTTTTAAGAAAAATAGGGAAATTAAAAAAAGTAATTATCAATAATTTTAAAGCATTTTTGAAAAAGTAGGAGTAAATTAAAAATAATTTGGATAGAATGTTTTATAAAACCACATTATATATAATATTAAGAAACAGCCGGATTATTAAAAAGGGGAGGTAAAAAAAAGATAAATAAATCTAAAAAATCACGAAAAGTAAAATATACTAATAAAAATAAACAAGAACTTCTATTTGAAAAAAAACAATTACTCTCAATATTTAACAGCATTAATGAAATCATTTATGTAGCTGATATTGAAACCTATGATGTTTTGTTTGTCAATAAGTATCTCAAGGATTTGCTAGGAGAAGATCCAGTTGGAAAAAAATGTTATCAGATGTTTGACAAATTAGATCATCCTTGTGATTTTTGTACTAATGATAAAATATTAGAAAACCCTGAGAAAGCATATAGATGGGAATATCATAATGAAAAACTTAAAAGAGATTTTATTATAACAGATAAGATTATAGAATGGCCAGACGGACGAAAAGTAAGGTTCGAATTAGCAATTGATATTACAGAATTTAAAAAAACTCAAAGAAAATTAAAACGAAGTGAGGAACGTTTTAGATTAGCTCAAAAAGCAGCAGAGATTGGAAGCTGGGAATACAACATCAAAACTGAAGAAATCAAATGGTCTGATCAAATCGAACCTATTTTTGGTTTAAAAAAAGGCGAATTCGAAGGTACATTTAAAGATTTCATCAAACGTGTACATCCTGAAGACAGAGAGCTTATAAAAAAAGAAGTTGAAGCATGCATCAAAAAGGGAAAAGACTATGATATCGAACATAGAATAATTCAGCCGGATGGAACTATTAGATGGGTTAGAGAAATGGGGGATGTATTTAAAGACGAAAAAGACAGACCTAACAGAATGCTTGGAATAGTTCAGGATATTACAGAAAGGAAAAAAACAGAACGTAAAATAAATGAATTAACAAAAAAATATATGGTCAAGGCAAAAAAACTATCTGAAACAAATAAAGAACTAGAGGCTTTTAGTTATTCAGTGTCTCATGACCTAAGTGCCCCTCTCAGAAGTATAAATGGTTTTAGTGAGGCATTAATAGAAGACTACCAAGATTTATTAGATGAAGAAGGGAAGGATTATCTTTTTAGAATTAAAAAATCAGCTGATAAGATGTCTGAATTAATTGATGGTTTGCTTAAACTATCTAGATTAATAAGAACAGAGATAAATCCTACTACAATTAATCTGGCAGATATCGCCAGAGAGATTATTGATGATCTTGAACAAAATAATCCAAAAAGAAATGTCGAATTTAAAATAAAAGACAAAGAAGAAATGTATGTTAAAGGAGATTTAAATCTTTTAAAAGTTTTACTCGAGAATTTGATTGGAAACGCCTTGAAGTTCACTGGACAAGAAGAAAACCCTAAAATAATATTCGGTACAAAAAAAAGCGAAGAGAAAAAAACTATCTTCTATGTTAAAGATAACGGAACTGGTTTTAACATGGATTATTCTGATAAATTATTTATCCCTTTTCAAAGATTACATAAAGAAAAAGAGTTTTCTGGAAAAGGAATTGGGCTTAGCATAGTACAGAGGATAATTAAAAGACACAATGGAGAAATATGGGCAAAAGGAAAAAAAGACGAAGGAGCAACTTTTTATTTTACAATTGAGGATTAGAGCTTATGGGTAAAAAAATTGATGTTTTATTAATAGAAGATTCAGAAAACGATGCTGTTTTAATAGAAAGAGAACTTAAAAAAGGAGGTTTCAAACCAAATATTTCTAGAGTACAAACAAAATCTGAGATGAAAAAACAGCTAAAAGAGAATAACTGGGATATAGTAATAGCAGATTATGTATTACCTGAATTTAGTGGATTAGAGGCTTTAAAAACAGTTAAAAAATCCAAAAAATCTCTTCCATTCATTGTGGTGTCAGGTAAGATAGGCGAAGATACTGCTGTTGAAGCAATGAAAGCCGGGGCACATGATTATATAATGAAAAACAATCTCAAGAGATTGGTTCCAGCAATAAGAAGAGAATTAACTGATTTTAATATTAGAAAAGAAAGAAAAAAAGTTAAAAAAGATTTAAAAGAATCTTATAACGAGCTGGAAAAAACAAATAAAAAATTAAAAGAAGAAATTTATGAAAGAAAAAAACTTGAAAGGGAAGCAGTTGAAGCAAAAAAACATCTACAAAACGTTTTTAATAGCGCAAAAGAAATAATGATTTCTATAGATGCAAATAACAGAATAACTTTTTGGAATAAAACCGCAGAACAAATCACAGGATTCAAAAAAAATGAAGTAAATAATAGGACCATAACAAAATTATCTCTTTTTGATAATCCTAAAGAGATAGAAGATTTAATCAAAAATACTCATAGGAATAAAAGTGTAGGATATGAAGATATCATAATAGTTACCAAAGATAAGGCAAAAAAGATACTTCGTATTAAACCTTCAGAAATAAAAACTAAGGATAGAAGAAAAGACGGGATTTTATTTGTCGGAGAAGATATAACTAAAGATATTGAAATGCATGGTAAAATAATCTCAGGTAACAGCTATCTGATTCCAAATAGTAAAAATGATTCGGCTATAGATTTATTTAACGATTTATCCAACTCTAAATATAACGGTTTTTTTATAACACGTTCAAACCCTGAAATAGTAGAAAGTGTTATTTCAAAAAATGTAGATATATCTCTTTTATGTGAAGAGAAATTGGGTGATTTTAAAAAAATTTCTAATCTAAAAAATTTACTAGAACAGATTGATAAATTTACTAATGATAATAAAAATCCGTTGATACTTCTAGATGGAATACATTATCTTATCACTCGTTTCTCATTTGAAAAATTTTTAGAATATCTTTATAAAATTAATGAATTAATAATAAAAAATAAATCAATTCTACTACTTCGCATTGACCCTTCATTATTAGACAAAAATAAAATGACGATAATCGAAAATGAACTGCAGATGCTTCCTAGCCAAAAAGTTGAAGGCATTATACTATCAGATAAACTTTACAATATTTTAAAGCATATATTCCAACAAAACGAGAGAAATGCTTTAGTTCCATACAAAAAGATCATGGAACAATTTTCAATTGCATATTCTACTGCCGCAAAAAGATTGGAAAAATTAGAAGATAAAGGATTGATATTTACAAAAAAACAAGGTAAACTTAGAACAGTTTTTATTTCAGACAAAGGTAAAACACTCCTTAATAAAAGAGAGACAGCCTAGACTAAAGTTTAATTGTTTTTAATATTCTTTTAATTTATTTTTTAGTTAATCATTTATGTATTCTGTGTTATTTTAATTATGAAAGATAATCATTTCATACACGGAAGCGTTAAAAAAATATGCATAGGAAAAAAATTCTGTTGGTAGAAGATAATCCAGACGACATAGAACTTACTAAAAGAGCATTCAGAAGGTGTAAATATTCAGAACAAATAAGACTAGAAATAATAACTGACGGAGAAAAAGCTCTTAATTATTTTCATAGCAAAAATAATAATATTTGTAGTAAATCTTATTTGATATTATTAGATCTTAACATTCCAAAGATAGATGGTTTTCAGGTACTTGAAAAAATTAAAAATGATGATACATTAAAGCTTATACCTGTAGTTATTTTAACATCTTCAGGTGAAAAAAAAGATTTGAAAAAATCATATGAACTAGGAGCAAATGCCTACATAAAAAAACCAGTTGATTTTAAAACATTCGTTGAAATAGTAAGTAAAATTGGTGAATATTGGATAAAAATAAATCAACATCCTTACGAAGATACATTTAGATAATGTATCTATTATTTTCGAATAAATATAGTTTTTAAACTATCTCGGATTCTTTTTTTTTCAAAATTTAAAGATAGAGAATTAATACAATATCGTTTTCCAGTAGGTTTAAGTCCATCATTAAAAACATGTCCAAAATGACTACCGCATCTACGGCACTTTACCTCGATACGTTTCATACCATAGTTATAATCCTTTTGAAACTCCACTGCATCATCATCTGCTACATCAGAAAAACTGTTCCTGAATCAAATTTTTTATCCGAAGAAAAAAGCGAATTTCCACATGCTGCACATACATATATACCCTCTTTTTTATGATGTACATATTTACCAGAAAAAGCAGGCTCAGTTTCTCCTTTTCTCAATATTTTAAATTGTTGAGCTGAAAGAATCTTTTTCCATTCCTTTTCAGATTTTTCAATTTTTTCCATAAAAAAACAGTTTTTTTAAGATTTGTTTATTACGTCGACAGGACAAACCTCTATTGCAGAGTCTACACAATTCTTTAAATCATCGTTAACTTCACCTTCATCAGGTCCACCTGCTCTGTATTTTT
>JAZKSQ010000018.1:0-14096 GCA_036625995.1 Thermoplasmatota archaeon
CTTCCAAGTAATCCTTGTTCTTCTCCTGAAAAAGTTACAAATCTTACTGTATGTGAAAAAGAATATTCGCTCATGACCTTTGCGCAGGCCATAACTGCTGCGGTACCTGCTGCGTTGTCATCTGCGCCAGGGCTACCAGATACAGAATCGTAGTGGGCACAAACAATATATATTTGATCGCTTGATGAATCTTCTCCTTCAAGAGTGGCTTCTATGTTGTCTCCTTGATATCCTCCGTTGTTCCAAGGTTTGATTTCAACGTCGAGACCCATTCCATTAAAGGTGCTTGCGATATAGTTTCCAGCGTTTTCACATGCCGGGGTTCCTGTTACTCGTGGTCCAAATGCTACAAGTGATGAAATATAATTTACTACTAATGATTCTTTTACTTGCAATATTAGACTTGATAGATCATCAGATTCTTGGTTTAATGTTTCTTGTTCATATAAAAGAGTTTGATTCATATCTTTATCTGGTTGTATGATGACGTTTTGGCCTACGGCTACTGAAAAACTTCCAAAAAAAAGTATGGTAGATATTAAAACACAACTTATTTTTATTTTCATTTTAGTATTTTCCCCCAAAAATTAAACTTTTGTTATATAATAATAAAGGTTAATATATTTTAAGCTTTGGCTTATTTATAACTGGAGAAGTATAGCTGAACAGGTTTTTTGTTTTTTCCTCTTTTGGTTTTTGAAGATGTTAATTTTGTTTTTTTTTTGCATATCTTAGTCTCTATTCTTGTGGACACTTGTTAAGTATGGGGAATATTTATTTATATTTCCGCTGAAATAATTAAAAGAAATATTGATTGACATTATGCTCTATTTTGAAGTTTTTACTTTGAACTCTATTGATTCAAATTTGTGAAAAAAGTTGTTGACTTGTGGTTCGGAGATATCTTTATTTAAATATAGGGCACAATCTTCGGGCGAAATTTCAAATGAAAAATTTTTACTTTGGCCTTTTGATATATTATGGATAGATAGACTTATGTTTAAGTCGTTGGTACTACATATTTGTGTATTGTTTATGTCATAAAAAATGCCGTTGATTTTTATTATGTCATTGATGTTTTTACCTGAATTTTTTATGGTGGCTGTTATGTTATATTTCGGTCCGCCCCATAAGGGTACTTTGTGGTAAAAACCAGTTTTAACGAATTTTTGATATGTATTGTCACAGCGACATCCTGTCTCCCATTGAGTTGTTACATTGTAGTTAATAATTTCAACAGTTTTTGTTTTTTGTTTATTTGTTGTTATACAACCTATTAAGATTGTGATAACGAGTAGAATTATTATTATAGCAAAGGTTGAACTGATTTTCAATTTTTAAATAACTCCTTATTTTTTCAAGTGTAAGATGTTTTTTATATTTATACTTAACTTGGAAACAGATCTTTTTTTTGGATTCGAGTTTAGCTATGTTGAGGATCATAATGGAGAATTTTTAACTCAATTAAAAAAGATTTTTTAACATACATATTTGTATATCTTTATATGTATGTTTATTTTTTTCTCCATTAATTTGCATTCCTATTTTTGATTAACATCGAAATAGTTATATAACTAAACAAAAATAATATTGTAAAAAATTAATGATTGAAAATTAAATGGATGTTTTGCTAATGAAAAAAATATTGATGATAGTAATCATCGCTCTCCTTTTAATAAGTGGAATTAATAATGCTGCTATCAAAAATGAATCAAGTAAATTAAAAATAGAACACATCTCTTTTTCTGATGAAATTCAAATTAAGGGAGAAGAAGTCGTAGAAATAGAATTAGAAGGAACAAATTCTATATTAAAAAGATCCAATAAACCTCAGCTACCTACATATATACAAGAATATACATTTCCAGCTGATACAAAAATAACGAAAATAAAATGTCAACCCCTAAACATAAAAGAAAAGAAAATAACAGAAAAAATACGCCATACACCACGACCCCAACCTATAAACAACACCGAAAAAACAAAAATAAAAACATATGAAAAAACCTATCCAGACAAATGGTACGAATACCAAATAGGAAAAGGAATAAAAAATAAACAAAAATGCATAATACTAAAATTACAACTCTTCCCGATAAAATACCATCCAAAAGAACAGAAAATCCAGATAGCTACAGATTTTAAAATAAAAATAAAACACGAAGAAAAAAAGCCAGATTTCCAAACACAAAACACTGATTACGATCTCTTAATAATAACACCATCACAGTTTAAAGAAAAACTAAAACCATTAGTTCAACACAAAATAAAAAACAAAAATATTTCTACAAAAATGGTAACATCATCTGAAATATATGAAGGAAAATTATTTTCAGTAAATGGAAGAGATAAACCAGAACAAATAAAGTATTTCATAAAAAAAGCATACGATCAATGGGACACAAAATATGTGCTACTGATAGGAGGAAGTGAACAGATGCCTACCAGAGAAACACATGTACATATAGGATACCATGACGACAATGAAATATTTGTAAGCGATCTATACTACGCAGATATATACGATGAAAACAATACCTTTCAGACATGGGATACAAATAACAACAGTCTTTTCGCTGAATATAATTGGACCGCTGCAGGATCAACCGATAAACTAGATTTATATCCAGACGTCTATCTAGGAAGATTAGCATGTACAGATAGCCAACAAGTAGAGTCAGTCGTAGATAAAATCATTGATTATGAAAAACTTAAGGCTTATGAAAAGGACTGGTTTAGAAACATTGTCCTAATCGGAGGAGATTCTTTCACACCAAAACATGGAGATGAATCCGGTATAAATGAAGGAGAACTAGCAAACCAGAATGTACTAGATATTATGGATGATTTTATTGGAACAAAACTCTGGGTTAGTAACGCAAAACTAGCCGGTTTCAATCCCACGGGTGTTGAAAGAATAACCGAATCAATTAACAAAGGATGCGGTTTTATACATTTCTCAGGACATGGAAGCAGTAGGGTATGGACTACATATCCACATAACGGAACAAAACAAGTATTGCCTACACCGTTGGGAAGCTATAGAACTGAGCATATTGCATCTTTAGAAAACAGTTATAAACTTCCGATAGTGGTTACTAGTGCCTGTAGCGTAGGAAAATTCCAAACAAACGATGAATGTTTTTCATGGAGTTTTATATCTAACCCTTCAGGTGGTGGCATTGCATCTTTCGGACCCACAGGACTTGGATATGCCTGTCTTGGAGAAAATATTTCTGACTACGTAATAGGAAAAATGGTTTTAGAAATGTTTAAAACATATAAACAACGAAATGCTACAATGGTAGGTGAAATGTGGACAGGAGCAATAAACAACTATATCGGCACAAATCTAACCGGTACAGATTATAAAACCATAGAAGAATGGCAGCCTTTTTGCGATCCTACTCTAGCTTTGAGAGAATTAAAAGATAAATCAGACCCTCCAAAAACTCCGCACTTAGAGGGCAAAAAAGAAGGTGAAATTAAAAACGAATATAGATACAATGTAACAACTACTGACCCTAATCGTGATGATGTGTTTTATCTTTTTGATTGGGGTGACGACAGCTATTCAGACTGGATTGGCCCATATGAATCAGGTGAAAAGGTTTCTGCATATCATACCTGGAAAGAAAAAGGAAATTATACAGTCAGAGTAAAGGCAAGAGATGAAACAGGTGCAGAAAGCAACTGGTCATCACTTACTATATCTATGCCATATAACAAAATCGGTCTAGACCAATATATTAACTTTGAACAATTGTTAGAAAAGTTTTCTTTTTTAAGAATATTATTGAAAAATCCCCCTCTTATTTTTTCATAAAACTTTTTAAAATTTATTACTAGACCAATCTAAGATTAATAAGAAAAGGTTTTGGCAAATCTTTTTATATTAGCAGCTGCTAAATGTATTAATTGGGGGTAGAATTTAATGAAAAAAATATTGAAAATATTTACTGTCTTTGTAGCTCTTCTTTTCGTAGGTGCTATGTTTACCACTTCGAGTGCTGACTTACAGATACAAGACAGAAACATAGATAAAGAAGAATCTGAGATAGATGTTTCCTTAAAAATTACAAAGCCGAAGATAGGAAATCTCTATGTTTTTGGAACCAATAGCAGTATAGAGTTCCTTGAAGAGATTGGATGGGCTGTAGTTATTGGTTCTGAATTATGTATTGAGACGGAAGGAGCTGAAAAAGCAGATTATACAGTATTTAACGTTACTTCAAACAAAGGACCTTCATCTGTTGCTAAGAAGTTCAATAAAACTGTTTATGAATATCCATTTGGATGTTGTTTTGATAAAATTCCTACTCATTTTAACTATAAGATAACTGCGACTGCATATCATAATGATACAAGTATATCTTCAGATAGCGTAAGTCCTGTGGCTTTTATCAAAAATCCAGAGGTAATTGGTTAAAAAAATCTTTATAAATGATGGGTTTGGAAAAAATATGTATATTAAAAAACTGGTTTTTACTTTACTGGTAGCATTGATGCTATTTATAACTTCATCGTCAATGATACTAGCAGACTTAGAATTTGAGAAGAATACTTTTTCTAGCTTTGACTTGGATTTTAATGTAAAAAATAATTCAGGTTGGGTTAAAGAAATCGAAAAACCTGTCGGTACCCACCTGAGATTTAAAATCGTTCTTGACGAAGCATATGGGTCGTATTTGACAGTTACAGCTGTGCTACCAGAGATGTTGAGTTATATTAACGCTACGCCGGAGCCATGTGAGATAAAACCTAATCAATATGGAGGGGTAAATATAAACTGGTATAACGAAACTGCAGGTGATTCTAGAGTTTATTATTTTCAGGCAGAGATTACAGAAGATCAAACAAATAATTGTTTGGCAACCTCGGTAATTTTGATTCCACCTCAATCAGATAACGAAACTGTCACTATTACTGGAACCTCCCAGCAGCCTCCTACTCTTGAAGCTGATGCCGGTGGACCTTATAAAGGTAATATATCTGAAGAAATTCAATTTAGAGGATCGGCTGAAGGAGGTGTTCCACCTTATAGCTATCTTTGGGATTTCGGCGACGGTAAGTATAGTGAACAAAAAAACCCGGTTCATAGTTATTCAAGTATAGGTAACTATACCGCTCATTTAACTGTAACAGATAGCAGAAACGTAACTGCAGAAGACTCTTCTAATATAACCATCAAAAAGAAGGGGGAAGAGGAGGAAGATGAAGTGGATCCGTTTGTAAAAATTTCAAAGCCTAGAAATGGATTTTATCTTCTCAATAAAAGGATATTTCCTTTCCCTAACCCATTGATTGTAGGTAAGGTTAAAGTGGAAATAAACTGCTATGATAACGATTCAGGTATTTCTCATGTGAATATATTTTTAGATGATTCCCTTGTTGTAAATCTTTCTGAAAAACCATATGTTTGGAATTGGGAAAAACCTAGTTTTGGTTCATATCGTTTGAAAGCGGTTGCTTTTGACCAGTCGGATAATAAGAATATCGATCAGATCATAGTGTGGAAATTTTTCTAACTAAAAAAAATAAATATCCATAAATCCTTAATTTAGACTAATTTTGCAACAAACTAAAAGAGGTGTATTGTACAGTTTGCATTTAGTTTTAAATAGGATATTTGAATCTATTTTTTTCCACAGTACTTCGGAAGGTGGACAAAATACGATTTAGATATAGCAGTTTTATCGTAAAGCCACACAATCTATCTCTTTATGGATGTCTTTTCAGGAATAGTAAAACAGCTCGAAAATGCTACTTTCCGAAGTACTGTTCCAAGAAAAAATTTTTAATATTGGTATATTATTTACAATTAAATTGAAATATCGTAAAAAATATTTTGTTAATTTTACATATTGGAAAAAAGTGGGAGGATAAGAATTAAAAATAAAATCTCTAACTCTAATATTTACAATCATTTTACCGATCGCTACATTTACATTAACAATTGCTGATACAAAAAATAATTGTTTAAAAAATGAAAAGGATTTTCAAAAGAAAATTACACCCATAAACAATAAGACGTTAAATTCATCACAAATAAAATATAAATATATAGAAAAATCGAAATTACCTACCAATTTTTCAAACCAAATACTAAGATTCAAGATAAAATCGGAAAAACTTATAAAAATTATACAATATGAGGATATATAAAGGAGAAAAATACCAGTAAAACCTATTTCTAATGCTGAAGTTGTTAAAGTTTGGAATGTGAAAATTAAAAGTTTTCAATATAATTTCAGTAGAAACTATGTAAATAAGTCTGGTTTTTTTTATGAAATATCTACAAATAAAAAAAAAATATACTTCTAGTTTATAGAGCAAAAGGATACTACACAGATTACAAAGATTTCTCAATAAATGATTCCACCAATAGAATTTGGTTTAATATAACACTTAAACGTGATTTGATAAAAGAAGTATTCATCTATCCATAGAGAGGTGTCTATTTCAGGGACAAACCCTTATGTATTAATCAGCTTCCTTTTTTAAGGCCTAGATATCTGGTGGCTATTGGGGAAATTGAAATAAGCGTTTATTCTACAGCTGATGTTCAATATGTGGAATATTATATCGATGGTGGATTTATAGAGAGGAAAGTTTATTATTATCATTCCATTTAGTTGGACTTGGGATAGTTTTTCTTTTGGTCAATATATATTGAAAGTGATAGCTTATGATTATTTTGGAGGTTCATGTTCTTCTACAAATATTATGTGGAAGTTTCTATGAAACGGATAAGATATAAATAACAAGTTTTATATACTTGGCAAAATATATATCGGATTGATTGGAAAGAAATTTTAATAAAAAAGGTGTGTTAGCTATGAAAATAAAAAAATTGTTAGCAATATTTATGGTGGTACTATTCGTAGCATTACCAATCACTCAAATAGGGGGAACCCCCGTATCAGAATCAGAAAGTGATAAAGAAACAGATACCCAAACTCTAAAATATACAACTTTTGGAGAAAATGGAGGCTCTGAGACAAAAGCTTTGGCTCTTACTGAAACTGAAATAAGTGAAACTTTGGATATAATAAACTTTTTAATAGAAAAAATCCAAGAAAATGGTTACACCTCTATAAGTCAAGCAATAGACTCATTACAAAATAACTTTGGTTCAAATAACCCGTTGCTTCAGCTAATATTAACCATCAAAGAAATAAGACCTATTTTTAAAAGAGCATTCATCATAAGCGCTGGACCTGGAAGTAGAATGAATCTTTTTATGAAACCTAAATTATCGATGTACAAGCCATTAACATTTTGGCATTATTTCGGAGAGTCCAAATATCAAACAACTGGTAAAACAATTATAATGGATCCGCTTCCACCAAAAGCCAAAGTACTAGACGGTTGGCAAATAGGAATGATGAGAAGATTTATAGGATTACATATAAAGATACCAGGATCAATCGAAGATAAAACCCAATCTTTTTTCATTGGATATGCAGGAAAAATAAGAGCTTTTGATCTACCTGATATACAGCCGATGTTAGAACAATATACATAAAAAAACAAAATTTTTCCCTATTTCTACATTTTTTTTTCAACCAAACTTCTTTTATAATTAAAAAACTTTAACCCAACATCACTGTTATGATAACTATTGGATTAGAAGGAACTGCACATTCCATAGGTATAGGAATAATCAAAAAAGAAAAAGGAAAATGCAAAATTTTATCGAATCTAATAAAGACATATAAACCAAAAAAAGGTGGAATTCATCCAAGAGAGGCAGCTAATCATCACGCAAAAAATATCAACAATCTAATCAAAAAGTCCATAGAAAAAGCAGAGATTTCTAAAGATCAGATAGAATTGGTGTCTTTTTCAAAAGGCCCTGGTTTAGGTCCTTGTCTAAGAACAACTGCAACAGCGGCCAGAGCATTATCTCTTACACTTGAAAAACCCTTAATCGGGGTAAATCATTGTGTGGCTCATCTTGAAATAGGTAGAGGAACAATAGATAACTGTAAGGATCCTGTATTGCTCTATACTTCCGGTGCAAACACACAAATAATAGCTCATACAAATGGAAAATATCGTGTTTTCGGAGAAACATTAGACGTTGGGATAGGAAACTGTCTTGATAAATTTGGAAGATATGCAGGATTAGATTTTCCAAGCGGTCCAGAAATCGAAAAATTGGCAAAAAAAGCTGATAAATATGTAAAACTACCATACACGATTAAAGGAATGGATATAGCATTTTCTGGTTTATTAACTGCAGCACAACAAGAATACAAAAAAGGAAAACGAATTGAAGACATCTGTTACTCAATTCAAGAAACTACATTTGCAGCACTAACTGAAGTTACAGAAAGAGCAATGGCTCATACAGAAAAAAAAGAAATACTTTTAGGTGGAGGAGTAGCAAGTAATCAAAGACTTAGAGAAATGGTTAAAACCATGGCACAAGAAAGACAGTCAGAATTTTATGTGCCGGAAAAAAAACTTTGTATCGATAATGGAGCTATGATAGCATGGCTTGGTTTGATAAGTTACGAGAGTGGAATACAAACTAGAGTGGAAGAAAGTTTTATAGATCAACATTTCAGGACAGATATGGTGGATGTGACCTGGCGTGATTAAAAACAAAGTTTTACATCAAGGAGCTGAAGCAAAAATAATCGCTGGCAAATATCTAAAAAAAGATATAGTAGAAAAAAGGAGAATATCTAAGAAATATAGAATAAAAGAAATCGATCAAAAATTAATAGAATATAGAACTAAAGAAGAAGCTAAGTTGATAAACTATTCTAAAAAACAAGGTGTCTCTGTACCAATACTCTATGATGTAGATAAAAAAGAAGGAACTTTAGTTATGCAATATGTCAAGGGTGATAGAGTTAAAGATATTTATAATAATCTTGATGAAGATAAACGTATTAATTTATCTAAAAAGATTGGTGCTAGTATCGCTAAACTCCATAACGAGGATATAATACATGGAGATATAACCACCTCAAATATGATAATAAAAGATAATAGAGTTTATTTTATTGATTTTGGATTAGGGGAAATAAACCCTGAAGTAGAGGCCAAAGGTGTAGATCTTCACGTATTAATGGAGGCGATGGAATCTACTCACTCACAGCACTCTAATGATTTCAAATATGTTATAGAATCTTATTCAAATAACTATAAAGGAGATTTTAAGCTTATAGACAAAAAGATTAAGGAAATCATTAAAAGAGGTCGTTACAGATGAAAATATATTTTGTAACTGGAAATGAGGGAAAATTTGAGGAGGCCAAAAAAAAGTTTGAGCCAATCGATATAGAACTAATTCAGAAAGATATTGGATATCCTGAAGTTCAAGCTGGAAAACTTCAAGATGTAGCCTCTTTTGGTATTAATTACCTAAAAAAAAGATTGGAAAAACCGTTCATGCTCGAAGACGCAGGTCTATTTATAAAAAATTTAAAAGGTTTTCCGGGGGTTTACTCAGCTTACGTTTATTATACTATAGGACTAAATGGGATACTAAATTTAATGAAGAATAAATCCAAACAGGATAGGAAAGCGACTTTTATGTCAGTAGTTGCATTTTATAACCCTATGAATAAAGAAAAAACTTTTTTTGAAGGAAAATGCAGAGGTTTTATTTCAACTGAGAAAAAAGGTAAAAAAGGTTTTGGTTACGATCCAATTTTTATTCCTACAGATCAAGAAGATACTTTCGCTCTGATGGAAACTCAGGAGAAAAATCGTTATTCTCACAGGGGTAAAGCGTTAGGAAAATTATATCATTTTTTAAAAAAATAAAAATTACTTTTTTTTTGAACCAATAATTAATAATATGCTTTTTTTCGGTATTTTTAGCGGCAATTATGGAAAAATACTTATAAAATAAAAATACACAAATACTATTAACATTGTATTAAATACAAAATATATAAATTAAACTATCAAAGAAAATTGTCATCTAAGCTGTAAAGAGAAACTTAATTACTTAAAGAATCTCTTAAAAAAAAGAGGTTGGGAATAATTAATGAATAAAAATCTCACTACTATCACTATCAATCAAAATAAAGATAATAGCAAAATTAAAAGTAGTGGAAGATATGCATTTGATAAATCTAAATCTATTAAAAATAAGATAGAAAATAATTTTTTTATCAAAGAAATAAACACGATTGAAGGACTATATGAATTTTATAAAATTCCCTATGAAATATATCCTGAGGATTCATTCTGGGTCCCTCCCTTTTGGAAAATAATTAAAGATTTTTTTAAAAACGAAAACCCTTTTTGGAATCATGCCGAAACAAAATTATTTATTGCATACAAAAAAAGTCATCCTGTTGGAAGAATAGCAGCATTTATCGATCATAAATATTGTAAAAAAATAGATAAAAAAATCGGTTTTTTCGGTTTTTTTGAATGTATTAAAGACTACAAAATAGCTTCAAAGCTATTTAAAATAACAGAGAAATGGCTCAAAGCAAATAATATATCAATAATTCAAGGACCTATAGATGGCAGAGTTGATATGGGTTGTGGTTTTTTACTGAAAGGTTTTGAATCACCATCCACTATTATGTCGCCTTTTTCACCGAAATATTATCTATCATTCTGTAGACGATACGGTTTCCAAAAAAATAGAGATATGATGGAATTTAAGATAGATTTAAAAAAACAATTACCAAGAATCCTTAAAAAATCAGCAGAAAAATCTGAAAAAAAAGATATTAAAATAAAAAATTTTTCTAAATTACGATCCAAAGAATTTATAGACAAATGGTCTAAACTTTTTTTAGATACTTTTTCTAAACATTGGGGTTTTGTACCAGTATCAAAAAAAGAAGTCAAATATAGATTTGAAGTAAAATATGCTAGATTGCTTGCAGACCCCAAACTCTTTCTTATTGCAGAACTTCAAAAGAAGCCAATAGCTTATATTTGGGCGACACCAGATTACAATCCAGTTTTCAGGAAAATGAAAGGAAAAATCGGCCTAAAACAAATCCTACAGTTTATATATTTTTATAAAAATATAAAAAGAGGGAAGCTTCATTTAATTGGATGTGTTAAAAAACATAGAAACAAAAAGATGGCAAACTATCTAAATTATTTAGTTTTAAAAGAGATGAAAAAAAGAAAATATGAAGAAGCAACAATAGGGCCAGTTGATGAAAATAATTCTGCTGCTAGAAATATATTAAAAAAAATGGATGCTGAAGTCTACAAAAAACATCGTATCTTTGAAAAAAAGATACAAAAAGAAAAGGAGGGGACCTAGAAAAAAGATGATTTCTAATAAATCTAAATCAATGATTTTAATTGTTATACTTTTTTCATCTTTTCTGACTTTTATTCCATCAGACATCATGTCAAAAGAGATAGATTGGTGGGACGAAAACTGGTCTTATCGTCAGCAGATAAATGTTCCATTAGATACTTCTAAAGAAATATCTAAAAAAATGCCTATTGATATGAACATTAATTTTGAAAATGAATGTTGGGCAAAAGATCCATTGAATCATTCTGTACGCGTCTGTGTTTGGGATGGCATAAATTGGGTTGAGATTGAGTCACAAATCTATGATCTGAAACGTGAAGATGAAGGACTGATAAATGGATGTAATTTAGTCTTTTTAATACCAGATTTTACCGATGGTGAAGAAAAGTATTATGTTTATTATGACGATGAAGCTAAGCCTTCAATAGATTACATTGATCATGTAAATATAGAAGAATCTTTCTATCGATATGAACCTATCCCAGGTTATCCACTGGAATCCTACTATTATAAGTTGATTGATGAGGGGTATATCAATTATGCTATATCTCAGAAAGGCCAATTTATGGGATATCATACAGGACAGCATATCACGAAGATGAAAAAAAATACTGTGGAGGTAAAACCAAAAAACGGGCAATTATTCGCTGCTTTTGATTTCAAATATTGTTATGATAAGGGAATATTTGATTACAGTTCAACGAGTCAAAAACTTGTTTCTAAAAATATTGTTGTTGATGGAAACTTGATGGCTGAATTTGTAATAGTAACCAAATCAAAATTAAATGATCTAAAAACATCTGTAACATACAAATATTATCATTGTCCAACTAGTGATTCTAGGATTCATGTACATGTTAAACACGAAGCGCTTAAAAAAATAAATATTTTTGAAAAAGCTAGGACCGATGGGACTTATGCCTCAATGCAGTTTACAGCTGTTAAAAGTAGATCAATTGAGGATCTTAATATAGGCAAAATTTTGCCTTTTATGTCTTTTAAAAATGAGATGAATACGATTACTGAATATGATATTGATACTGACCCTGAATATATTCCTGAGGATCCAGATATTAGACTTTTGAGTATACAAGATGATGTGAATTTAGGAAAACAACCCTGGTTTGCATTCAATGATAAAAAAACTGGAGAGGCTCATTGTGTGCTTTTTGATTCTAAAAATATTGTTAGAAAAGGTGAGAATGAAAGAGATGGTATACAGTTAAATGCATTCCAGATGGATTATCCTCATTTTCCAGGTCTTGAAAACAATATTGCTACTATACAAGTAGGTCGTAATTCCTTTGAAAATGGGGTTCAGGATTTTGTTATTCCTTGTGGTTTTATTGCAGAGTTCGACGCTGAATTTTTTTCGACAGAAAGTAGAGGAATAGATGTGATAAAAAAAGAATCTGATGCATTTAAAGTTTTAAATGAAATTAAACCCAAGTATCAAGGTACTAAAGAATATGATACTAGAGAAGAAAAAGATCATTCTTTAAAGATTAGACTTCATCTGGCTAATTCTATGCCTAAGGGTTCGGCTTTATCTGCATTGTCAGGAAAAAATTTTCCATACTTAAATGTTGAATTATTTAAGGACGATAGTTTTGTAGTTTCTGAAACTGCAAGTAGACTGCCTATGGATGCTATAAAAGATTTGGATAAACTTAATTTAGCTCAAAAGATAAAATCTGTTCTTACTTCTTTTGATTGGAAAAACATGTCTTTTTTCAAAAGTGTTGAATTCAACCATCTTAATACTGGTAAATATGTAGTTAGAGTTTATAGGGAAAATCCTTTTTTAAAAAAAGATAGGGAATATATTGGTTTTAAAACTATAGATATACAAGATGATGACATAAAAACAGATGTTTACTGTGGTTCTGAAGGAGGACATAACGTCCATGTTTTAGATCAAAAAAAAGATGGCGTAGTAAATGCGACAATACTTCTAGAGAGAAACAATTTCACCATTTTTAAAACAAAAACTGATGAAAAAGGAAAAGCATCTGTGAATGCACCATATAGCTTAAAACCATATCGTTTGAAAATATTATATAATGGAGATAATGTGTATAATGATTATATAAAATTGAAACTAATCAGTGGTATTAGATCTGATGAAAAAAAGGTTGAAATTGAAAGATATAATTTTGTGTTGAAATTAAAAGATAAATGGGGTCTATCACCAGGGGTAACTTTAAATCCTTTGCTTAAAAAAGAGATAGCTGGAAAAGTTACTTTCATACAACCAGATGAAAAATCTCAGGGAAAGTATATATTCAAAAATATTAGTCCAGATAACTACCAGTTGAACATTAGATATAAATCTTTTAATTATCAAAAAAATATTGAAATTAGTGAATCTAAGGAAATGAAGGTTACTGTTCCTGCTGAATTTCAAATTAACTTGAAAACATTTGACGATCGAGGTATATCAAATCAACCAGTTAGGGTTATCTTTGAAAGAAAAAATAAAGAAACAGAACTTAAAAAAGATGGAAATACATTAAACGTTAATCTACCACCAGGCGGGTATAACCTTAAAATTATTGATGAAAATGAAGAAGTTATAGCTAATAGAGAAGTTTTTTTATCTAATAATAAAAGGTTAAATATTGTTACAAAAAGTAGACCTGTTTTTACTGATATAATATTTCTTTTTGCTCTGACATTTTTAGTTTTTTCCTTGTTTTATTCTTATTTTAAGAAAGAAAAAAAATATTTTATGTTGTCACTGCCTGTTTCTGTGACATTAATTTCTATATTTAACTCATGGTGGATTATAGAGGGTTCATCTGCTATGGTGGAGTTTACAACTAAAATGTAT
>JAZKSQ010000208.1:0-2626 GCA_036625995.1 Thermoplasmatota archaeon
CCATGTACATTTCCAGGTGAACATTCCTAAACGTTATCCGCTCTAGGATACAAGTAGTTATGTTGAAATCTTGGAGTGAAAAAAGGATTTTCGAAAAAAACATCCAGTTTTCCGTAAACGTTACCCTGGTGGTTGTTTTTAGAGTGGCTATGAACATCATGAATCTTTATATACGTGACCAAAAACGACATCATCAAATACGAGTTGTTGAGGACGTGGCGAGGAAGCGAAGGCGGAATCAGGGGATTATAAGGGCACAGCCCTTATTTCACTTTAAAATAAAATTTTTGGTTTTTATATGAAACAAAATTAAAGTATAAAAGATAAAGAAACAAAGGATGAAAATTTCCTTCTTTTTTTACCTGTCTTAATCTAATCAGGTTAGAAAAATGGTTTTGCAGAAAAAAAACTCTGAAATACCTTATAACTAACATATTGAGCTAACCTAACAATGATGCCACTAATTAGAAAGAAAAAAATTGTTTACTCGTAATTTTTCGTATGATATACCGGTTATATCTAATACAGTTAAAACGTATATTTTTTAGAATAATTTCCAGGCTTTTATCTTATCAGATGCTTGATTTCCAGCAAAATCGGTTGCCTTTACTCTTATAGTCCATTGTCCAAAAACCGTTTTATTCCATCTCCAAACGTAAGGTTCAGTGTTCAGTTTTTCTTGAGAGTTATTGTTCAGATAAAAATTGACTTCTTTTATTCCTAAATTATCTATACATACTGCGGTTACATTAATTTCGCCTAATATTATTGGATTGAAATCAAAATTTGGGATAGATATCAAAGGTTCATCATTTAGATAGATTACAGATGGCTTCGGTTCTTCTATATTAACCTCTGGTTTACTCGTGTCTTTTTTTCCAGTTATTGATACATCGTCAATAGTCCATATACCTCCAGCAGCATCCTTAGGATAATAAAAATTCCAGGCTATACGGACAGAAGACTCCATTATATATTCAGACAGATCAATAGTTATTGGTTTTTCATAGTTGTTCCAGTTTTGCCATCCTTCTTGTTCTCCTCCTATTTTCCATCTTGGATCGTTAACTAAATCTGTTACAGTATTCCAGGTGTCACCATTGTCGGTAGATATTTTAACATAATTAGAGTTGTTTGCGCCTGCAGCCCAGTAATATTGACTCCAAAATGTCAGATTTATTTGGGTATAGGATGAAAAATTTAGCTTAGGAGTAATCAGCCATTCATCTTGGTCTTTACCTACTTCTTCTGGTTCTCCATTTCCATCGCTCCACCAAACGCATGCTGAAGCATTTCCAGACCGAATCAAAGGTAGAGTAGTACCCTTGGTAGTCATATGACTCCAATAATGTGTCAATGGAGGAAGATTTTTCTGATGGCCAACTGATATTCCATCTACATCCCAACCTGGAGGCGTAAGATAGTCTCCTTCTGTGTCAGATTTCCATTCTTCTTCAAAACTGGTTTCTAGGATAACTTTGCTATCAGAATTTAAAACATGATCTGTATCTCTCAGGTTTTTTTCATCTGTCACGGCATTTGATTCTTTTTTATAAGTTAACTGCTGGTTTAAACCGTTGCTGATATTTCCTGAAAGTACTCCATCGTTATTCATTTGGTTTCCAGTAATAATCGGTAAGATACCTGAGACTAGAAACAAAACTATTATGGTCAAAATTACACCTTTTTTCAAAATATGTTGATTCATTTATATTTTCCCCCTTTCTAAAATTTTAGATATACTACATACATGAGTGAACTTTTATAAATCTTTTGATATCATATTAACTTTGTTAAGTTTATTAACGTATAACATACTTATGTTTAATAGAATATCACTAACAAAAAGATAAGAAAGGAAAGGGAAAAAAAATAAAGAAGGACTGCTTTGGAGAATGGAATCCAAATTGTAACTATCTTAAATTTATAAATTCCCTTTACCTTATCTCATAAAAGACATATAACTAGATTTGATAATACTTTCCTTTTTTAATTAGAAAAAAATTTAATTTTAGGTAGAATAAAAAGTAAATATATAACATTTAAATCAAATGGTGCAAAAAATAGTCTATAAAATTGTTTTATTATATTTTTTTTATAAAAAAATATTTCTTATTTTCCCTGAAGAATTCTTTTTTTTTAGAACATTTAGTAAAATTTAATTTTATTTTATCAGGACAATATTCGCCATCTTTCATATCCCAAAAAAATCCATTTGATCCTCATAAATACTTAAAACTACTCCCGATATCTTACAAATCTGCCTCCATTCACGTAAAAAGAAACGTTCTACTCTATCCCCCAATTTCAAAAATATCATAAAGAGAAAGATAACAATCAGATGAATTTTTTCTTCTTTTTTGTTCTTCAAGAACATAGAGCATTCCAGCTTTAAAAAAAAAATAATTTTTCCGGTAACCATATTTAAAAACAATCTGCAAAAATCATAATTATGAAAAAAAAAAATAAAAACTAAAACTGTTGATATAATAAAATCATTAAAATAAGCAGCAATAGCAATATCGCCCAGAAAATTATGGCTTTCCACACCATTTTTTTTGCTTTTTTCTTCTCCCACCAACTCCTTGGATCTATACCCTGTACAAAAAAAGTTAGAACACCTGCT
>JAZKSQ010000019.1:0-14001 GCA_036625995.1 Thermoplasmatota archaeon
CCTTAAGAAATAGAATTGTTTTTTAATTTATTTTTTGTTGTTCTTTTTACTCGGGCAATCTGGATTTATACAAAGCCACCAGGGTTTTTTTCCTTTTCTAAGAATTTTTACGTAAGGCGAGTCGCATTTCTTGCATTTTCTGTTAGTTTTTCTAACGCCACCTTTTTGAGGTAAAGGATAAGTTGTTTTACAGTCTGGATAACCTGTACATCCGATAAAACGTTTGTTATTTTTATTAGATTTTCTGATAACTAGATTTTTTCCACAGTTAGGACATTTTCCTATAGTATTTTGTCTTTTATTGGCGTGTTTAATGTTTTCTCTGATTTCATCTTTGTCTTTTTTTAGCTCTTCAATTACTTTATTTAACATTTCACGTGATTCTTCAATGGTTTGTTTTAAAGTTTTTTTTCCTTCTGCAATAAGGTTCATGTCCTTTTCTAATTCGGCTGTCATTTTAGGTTTTATTACATCGCATCCTTTCAGAGCTTCGATAACGGCCATTGCAATAGGACGAGGTGCGAGAGGTGAAAAAGTGATATATTTTCTTTGATATAGTTTTTTAATTATTCCATGTCTTGTGGATTTGGTGCCAAGAGAAAGTTTTTCCATTTTCGATATAAGAGAACCTTGAGTATATCTCTTTGGGGGTTTAGTTTTATCTTTCTTGATATCTATATTAGAGATCTTTATTTTTTCTCCTTCTTTTAACTCAGGAAGAGGTTTATTTTTCTTTTTAAAAAAGGTATAGATATTTTTCCATGTAGGTTTAACTTGCTTATATCCGTTGCCCTTGAATTTTTCATTTTTGATATCGATGATTATATCTGTAGTTTCAGCTAATGCATCTTGGGTTAAAGTAGATAAAAATCGTCTTACGATTAGATCATAAATTTTTCTTTTATCGCCTTTTAATCTGCCTTTAGGTGAACCTACTGGATGTATTGGAGGGTGATCAGTAGTCTTTTTTTTACCGCGCGTAGGATATTTTCTACGGTTTTTTTCCACTATTTCTACTTGTTTTGAATGATTTCCTTTGGATAATTTATCTAAAATTTTGTTTATATTTAGAGACCGAGGATAAACAGTGTTGTCTGTACGCGGATAGGATATATAACCTGACATGTAGAGTTCTTCTGCTGTACTCATTGCTTTTGAAGCTGAGACTCCTAGATATGATGCTGAACGGAGGAAAGTTGTGGTATTAAAAGGGGAAGGAGGTCTTTCATTAATCTTTTTTTTCTCAACTTTTTCTACAGATGCTTCTTTAGTATCTTTGATTTTTTCAAAAACGGAATTTACTTCTTTTTCATCCCAAAACTTATTTTTTTGATGAATTACCTTAAAATCTTTATTTTTGTGTAATTTTGCAATAATTTTCCAGAAAGGCTTTGGAGTAAAGTTTTTTATTTCTTTTTCTCTTTCAACTAGAATAGCTAATGTAGGTGATTGTACTCGACCTATTGATAAAAACCTTTTTCCATATCTTTTACTGGCTAAAGATATAAACCTAGTTAGTACTGCACCCCAAATTAAATCTATTATCTGACGTGATTCACCAGCTGCAGAAAGATTAAAATCTACATCTGTCATTTTTTCAAAAGCATTATTTATTTCATATCCAGTAATAGAACTAAATTTTGCTCTCTTAAAAGATTTAACATCTTTGTTATACTTTTTTAAAAGATCAATCGCTTCGACTCCTATTAACTCTCCTTCTCTATCATAATCAGTAGCAACAATAATGTAAGAGTTGCTATCTACGAGTTTTTTCAGAGCGTTAGCTATACTTTTTTGACTTACCTTTTTTTCAGGTTCAATATCGATTAGTTCCTGAGGTGGAATATCCTGCCATTTATTATACTTTTTAGGATAATCAAGATGGACTATATGACCGCGTAGACCTACGATTTTCCACTCCTCCCCCTCTTTTTTGAAATGATATACAGGCGTTCTACCTATACTTTTCTTTTTTGATTTACCATTAGATAAAATATAAGCTATTCTGCTCGCTGCGATATTTTTTTCACAAACTACCAGTTTCATTTTCTATAAACCTACAAACCATAAGACTTATTTTATATACTTTAAAGCCATTTTTTTTTCAGATTATAAATCTATTTTTTTGTCAAACATGAAGCATTACCTATAAAAGGTTTTATGGCATATAGAGGGTTTTCGAAAATATTATCAGTGAAAATAACTATAGATATGGTGAGGATTCAAACATGGATATACAAATAATTATGGGCTCAAAGTCAGATATGAATGTTGCAGAAAAAGCAGAAAAAATATTAAACAAATTTAGCGTTGAATATGACGTACAAGTTGCTTCTGCACATAGAACACCCGGACATTTGAAAAAATTAATAAAAAATTCAGACGCTAAAGTTTTTATAGGTATAGCCGGTCTGTCAGCTGCCTTACCTGGGACGATAGCATCACATACTACAAGACCTGTGATAGGTGTGCCAGTAAGCGGAAAATTAAATCTAGATTCCATACTTTCGATCATTCAGATGCCACCTGGAGTGCCAGTGGCAGCGGTGGGATTAGACCGAGGTGACAATGCAGCGTTATTAGCAATTGAAATATTGTCCTTACAAGACAAAAAACTAAAAAAAGAACTACATAAATACAGAGAAGAAAGAAGAAAAAAATCTTTATCATAAAAAAAAAATAAAGTAACTTTTTTTTGAAAGAAAAGTGAAAGATAAAAATGTTTGACACTGAAAGATTTATTGAAGAAAACATAGAAGAACTTAAAAATAAAATCGAGGGTAAAGCATTAATTGCTTTTTCAGGCGGGGTAGACAGTACAGTCTGCGCAGCTTTAGTAAACAAAGCCATAGGAAAACAGCTGATAGCAGTAAATGTGGATACAGGATTTATGAGAAAAAACGAGCCAAAAGAAATCAAAAAAACAATGGAAAAAATGGGTTTAAACTACCGTTTCATAGACGCTTCAGAAGAATATCTAAAAGCCCTTAAAGGAGTAAAAGATCCAGAAAAAAAAAGAAAAATAATCGGAGAAAAATTTATAAGAATCTTCGAAAAAGTAGCAAAAGAAGAAAACATCGAATACTTGATACAGGGTACAATAGCACCTGATTGGATAGAATCAGGAGATGAACTCAGAGACACGATAAAATCACATCATAATGTAGGTGGACTACCTGAAAAAATGGATTTAAAAATAATAGAACCCCTACGGGACCTATATAAAGACGAAGTAAGAAAACTCGCAAGAAAACTAGATTTAAATGTATCTGAAAGACAACCATTTCCTGGTCCAGGATTAGCAATAAGAATACTCGGAAAAATGACCTCTGAAAGAGTCGAAATAATAAAAGAAGCATGCCATATAGTTGAACAAGAAATACAAAAAGCAGTAGAAAAAAAACAAATGGAAAAACCATGGCAGTATTTCGCCGTTTTGATTCCAGTTAAATCCGTAGGAGTACAAGGTGATAAAAGAGCATATGGCAACGTTATAGCAATTAGATCAGTAGAAAGCATCGACGCGATGACAAGCTCATTTAGTCAAATACCTTTTGACATACTAGATAAAATATCTACACGTATAACCAACATATTAGGCCACAAAATAAACCGGGTAGTATATGACGTAACAAACAAGCCACCCGGAACAATTGAATGGGAATAAAAAAAAAGATTCAAAATGACAAAAATATACGTAATAGATAATGGTGGACAATGGACACATAGAGAATGGCGCTCTCTCAAATACTTAGGAGTTAAAACCAGAATAGTACCCAATTCAATATCATATGATATCCTTAAAAAAAAGGAGGTAGACGGAATTGTTCTCTCTGGGGGTTCCCCTCGTATAGGTATAGAAAACAAACTTGGAAACTGCCCGGAAATCTTAGAAAACGCTGATTTTCCAATTTTAGGTATATGCGCGGGTCTTCAATTCATGGCTAGATTTTACGGAGGCGAAGCAAAACCTTCACAAAAACCAGAGTTTGGAAAAGTAGAAATTACAATCATAAAGGAAGATAAAGATCTATTGAAAAATATACCTAATAAAACAATAGTATGGGAATCACATAACGATGAGGTAACTAAATTACCTGAAGATTTCCTAAATCTTGCAGAAAGTGAAAACTGTAAAATACAAGCTATTGCACATAAAGACAAGCCACTATTTGGACTTCAATTTCATCCTGAAGTAGAACATACCGAATACGGAGAAAAAATATTCAAAAATTTTGTTGAAATCTGTAAAAAAAATTAAAACATTTTTTTTATCTTTATCCCCATCTTTTAAACAGCGAATGCTGGATTTTAAATTGATCAAGGATTTTGCCTATAATAAAATCAATTAAGTCGTTAATTTCATTTGGTTTATGATAAAAACCTGGGCAGGCAGGAAGAATTGTGGCACCTGCTTTTTTAGCCGAAAGCATATTTTTTATGGAAATCATATCTAACGGTGTTTCACGTGGCATAAGAACTAGTTTTCTTTCTTCTTTTAATGTACAAAATGCTGTTCGTGAAATCAAGTTTTTACAATAACCGTTGGCTATCGAGGATAAAGTTTTCATGCTACAAGGAGCTAAAATCATTCCGTTGTGCTGAAAAGATCCACTAGCTGGAGGGGAAAAAAGATCGTCATTTTGATATGAAAAAGATGCCATATTTTTAAATTCTTCATAATCTAAATCTGTTTCATATTCTAATATTTTCTTTCCTTCATCTGAAACGATTAAATGTGTTTCAATATTTCTTTTTTTCAATTCTTCTAATAGCCTAATTGAATATAGACATCCAGATGCTCCGCTTACACCAATCAACAATTTCATAATCTATTTTAATACCTTCATTTTTTTTATTCAAAAGCGTTAATCATTTGATTTAATGTCTTTTTAACATTTTTGTTTTGTTCTAAGGCAGTACCTGTAACTATTATGTCGGCTCCTGCTTCAGCGATTTCTAAAGCAGTATCTACATCTCTGATTCCCCCTCCGACAAATAGAGGAATATCTATATTTTCTTTTACGGCAGATATCATTTTATTAGGTATAGGCTTAGGTGAACCTGACCCTGCCTCCAGATAAAAAAAATCCATACCTAAAAATTGAGCTGAAAGCCCGTATCCTATAGCAGATTTTATATCTTTTCTTTCAACTAGATCTACTTCACCTACTTTACCTGCTGTCATACCAGGTTCCACTATTAGATATCCCATAGAAATTGGTTCTAAGGCGGATTCTTTTATGAAAAATGATCCTTTTACATGTTCTCTTATGACATAGCTTAGGTTCCTTGAGTTAAGTAGACTCATAAAAAATACAGCGTCGGCATATTGACTTAAAAATTTTGCACAGGAAGGAAATAATATAACTGGTAGATCAGTTTTTTCTTTTATATTTTTCACAGTGTCATCAACTTGTTTTTGTGATATTAATGTAGATCCTCCCACCATAATGGCGGTGCTACCTGACTTTTCTGCTGTTTTAGCAATTTCACCTGCCTGTTTAGGTTTTTGTTCATCTGGATCTAGCAATGAAAAATGAAGTTTTTTTTCCTTTGTTTTTTTTTTGATATAATCCGACATAAGCATATTTATACTAAACCCAAAACTAAAACATATATATTAAGTATTACTCTAAATTGAGACTATATCTTTGATTATTTTTTTATTACATGCCGTAATTACACTGGTTCTTTCATCAAGTTTTAGACTCATATTGAGTCGTTTTCCAGTTATATCGGTGACAAATCCTCCTCCTTCCCTTACTATTAATGTTGAAGCAGCGAGGTCTATAACTCTCAAAAATTCTTTTTCCATTATATAGTAGTCAAGCGCACCTATAGCTACCATACACATCTCCAGTGATGCTGAACCTAAAGAACGAATTTTTCCTTTTTTAGAGAGATGCAAGGTTCTCTTGTCGGAATTTTTTCCTAATGAAAGAGATGAAAAACTCATTTTTTCCGGTATTTCTGGTATAGCAATTTTTTTGTTATTGAGATAAGCTCCTTCTTTTTTTTCAGCCTGAAAAATGTCGCCAGTTGAGATATTCTTAACGATACCGAATTCTACATCTTCAAGTTCTTTTTTTCCTACTGCTAAAGATACGGAATAAAAAGGAATGCCTCTGTATGCATTATGGGTTCCATCAACAGGATCTAGAACAAAAGTATATTCTGAGTTGTTATCTATAAATCCTGCTTCTTCACTTAAAATATTGACTTTAACATCTGATTTATTTAAAAAGTCCAACGCTGCATCTTCAGCTATCTTGTCAACATATTTAGTTGGTGTACCATCAGCTCCAATAGATATGTTATTGCCAAATCTATAGAAATTGGACTTATAATCTTTCTTTACTTTCCTATAAATTCTTTCTACAGTTTTATTTGCAAGTATCTTAATTTCTTCATCCATTTATTTCAACACTGACAATTATTATCTAACCATTTAGTATTAATGGAATATATAAATAAGTTAAGTCAATCTATGACGGAAAAAGGAAAGCACGGATACCAGGATTATTCCAAATAAAATCGAAGAAAAAGTGATATAGATGTTTCCAGCTTCTGCAAGTATAATTTCAGCTGGTGAACGTAAAGCACCTATCATTAAACCTATGATAAAACAAAGAGTTACAGTATGATATTTTTTCAATAGATATGATAAAAACCTTGAAAAAGATAAAAGACCAATAAGTCCTCCTAAAACATAGATTATGGCATAGATTACCGAAGAAAAATCAAAAGCAGCGATTTTTTTTAAAACTCCTATCATAAAGTCATACTGGCCAAATATTAGTAATATAAAAGCACCAGATACACCTGGTAGGATCATAGCGCAAAAAGAAATAAAACCCACAGCAAAAATAATTAACAAAGAGTGAGAAGCACTGAAGCTTTCGATACCTACAATCAAAAATCCGAAAATAGAACCTAGAAAAACAAAAAACAAGGATTTCAATGTAAATTCTTTTTTTACCGAAAAATAAACAAAAAAGGCAGAGGCTAAAATAAGCCCCAGAAAAAAAGCATAGGTATAAGTTTCATAATAAACAAGTAAAAAATCTAATAAATTAGCCAGAGAAAGAAAAGCAAACGATATACCTAAAACCAAAGGGATAAGTAAACTAAAATCGATACTAAAAAAATTCTTTTTGGATTTTTCAAAAAATTTAGAATCATAAAAACCTTTGAAAAAATAAGGGATAAAACGAAAATCAATAGAACGAATAGCTTTGACTAAACGCTCATATATACCAGTGATTAAAGCTATAGTTCCACCAGATACACCAGGTATAATATCTGCTCCACCCATAAACAATCCTTTTAGAAAGATGATAAAAATTTCAACGAATTTTCTTTTCAATTTAATCCACCAAGCATACAACGTTTTGATATAAAAATAAGGTAAATAAACATTTAGGAAAAATCTAAAACATGACGTCCTTTAGAAAAACCTATGTACTTACCTTTTTCTAAAATCTTCTTTCCCCTTAAAAATACTGTTTCTGGAAAGACAGCTTTAAACCCTTCGAAAGGAGTCCATCCACATTTATAATGAAGATCACTAGCCTCAATATTTTTTTCTGATTCTAAATCAACAACTATTAAATCAGCATCTTTACCTTTTTTAATTTCCCCCTTATTCAAATCCATAATTTCAGCGGGTTTTTTACAAAGAAGAGAAACTACTCTACTAAAGGAAATAACACCGTTTTTAGCAAGACTTAAAAAAATAGGGTACATAGTTTCTACACCTGGAATTCCAGAAGGTACATCATTAAAATCTATTTTTTTCTCATCTAAACTATGAGGCGCATGATCTGATTCTAAAACAACTTTTTCCCCGGTTTTAAGAAAATGAAAGAGAACTTTTTTATTAGAACTTTTTCTTATTGGAGGATTAACCTTATAGAGACCTTCGGGAGTTAATTCGTCTTCAATAGAAAATAAAGAATGATGAGGTGTAACGCCGTAAGAGATATTTTCAGGTTTATTTTTTTTAACAAAATCGATACTTTCATCAGAGGAAACATGACAAATATGGAAATGATTTTTCAGCCCCCGCGTCTTTTTTACTATATCTTTAACTGGTTTTAATTCGCATATTTTGGGTCTTGAATCCATATGTTCATATAGATTTTTTATCGATTTTTTAGAATTTTTTATAAGACATCTATTATCTTCTGCATGAAAAAAAACAGGTTTGTTATATCCCTTAATTTTTTTATACATCTCAGAGAAGTTTTCCATGCTGAACAATAGAGAGTTTGTTGAACTTCCAAGATATATTTTATATCCAGAACATTTCGGTGCCATCTCTTTTAAGTTATCTAAGTTATCGTCAGTTATTCCGCCGTAGAATCCAAAGTCGATACATGATTTTTTTTCGGCAAGCTTGATTTTATTTTCTAATAAGTCATAGTTAACAGTCTGAGGAATTGTATTAGGCATGTCAAAAAAACAGGTTATACCTCCATTTAGAGCTGCCTTTGATCCTGTTTTTAGATCTTCTTTATATTTTTGCCCTGGTTCACGGAAATGTACATGTAAATCAATTCCTGAGGGAAGAATTAATTTGTCTCCAAAATCAATTTTTTTGTCTCCGTCTAGATTTGTATCGATTTTTTCAATCTTTCCCTCTTTAATACCGATACTACATTTTTTAAAACGATTCTTTTGAAATACTTTTCCTTTAATCACTAGATCCATCTATCTTTTTCTCCTTGATTTCCCCCCGTGGTTCAATTTCCGAAAAGATTTGACCGGAGAATTTAGATATTTTAACATCTTTTTCTAACCATGCATCAGAAGATAAGCCGGCTTTAATACATGTATGGGATAAAAATTCATCTTTTCCCCAATCTTGTTCAACTGGCACCTGAGGGAGAAGAAGACCTTTATTTATACCCTTATGTACTATAAGACCATCTCTTCCTATCTTAATTTCTGAAGGATATTCTTTAGGATTAGAAACTTTTATTTCTTTGGGTTTTGTCAGAACTGTTACTTCAATTGTTATTTCATCTAGTTCATCTTCTGAAAGCGGCGTAAAACGTGGGTCATGTGTAGCAGATGAACCAGCTTCAGAAATAGCTTTTTTTAAACTCATAGATGGAAGAGGTATACCTATACATCCTCTTAGCTGATGGTTTGGATATTTGTGTATGGTAACGAAGGCACCATGTTTTTCATTAAATGCTTCCGGTATATTTAACTCGAAGTTGTTTTTGTTATCGACTGTTGATTCTATAATTTTTCTTGCGAATCTAACTGCTTTTTTTCCTTCTTCTAAGTTTAACATATGAAAAAGTAATGAGGATTATAATTAAAATAAAATTTGGTAAAAAAGAGAGAGAATTTGGTTTTTCTTTTTTTTAGTTTAAATCTTTTTTGTTTATTCTTTTTCTCTGTAGGATAAATTTATATCGTATTTTATTCCTTCAGGTATGTCAGCTTCTGTTACCTGTAAATAACCTGTAAATATATAAGAGTAGGTTTGATCGCCTTCTTTTAGATTTCCACTGGAGGCAGATACGTTATAAGAACCGGGTTTTAACTCCACTTGATAAAATCCTTCTTCATCTGATTTAGCTGGTACAAATGTGGCTTGATTGTTTTCCTTATTTTCATCGGGTATAAAGTTTATAGTTATATTCGCCAAATCTTCTCCTTGATAGCTAGTGGTTCCACTTACTGTAGCTGATTTTTTATTTAACTCAATTTGTACTCCTGATCTAACACTTTCGTTTTTATATAGGGTAATTTTTGTCTTTGCGCTATAGACTAGAACTTCTTTGGATCTTTTGTTGACGGTGACGTTGTAGCTACCTGGTTTTAGTTCTACACTGAAGCGACCTTCTTCATTTGTTACTGGTTGAGATTCAGGTGTTTTGGCGTTGTTATCTTCTACGGTTTCATCTGGATTGAATTTAACTGTTATATTGTTGATATTTTCTCCGTTATAGCTGGTGAAACCTTCCACAGTTACGTTGGCTAGTCCTATAGATATATTCAGTGTGGTGGTTTTGTTTTCTGTTGGATAAACTGTTTTTTTAGAATGATATTGAGGAAGCTTTGAAACATTGACTATATATTGATTTAGAGTATCTCCGTTTATTTTACCTGGGATAAGTCCTTTAAAGGAATATTTTCCATCTGGACCTGTAGTAGTGGTGTTTAATATTTTTTCGTTATTTCCGGTTTTATGTAGAAGGTCAACGTTTGCACCGTTTAGAGCTTCGTTATCATCATATTTTCCGTTTTGATTTGCATCATGGTAAATAATTCCTTTTATGGCAGAGGATTTGGGTTTGGTAATGTTATAGCTTTTATTGCCAGAATGAAACGTTGTCAAAGTTCGATGTATGTAGAAATCATCTATCGTGGCTATTACTGCAAAATAACCTGGTTTTAGATTTGAAAGATTATAAAGACCTTCCTCGTCAGTAGTATCTTCTTTAAACATGGTATAATCATATTTTTGAATCTGAATTCTTCCTCTATTGCCACGACTTAATTTTTCAGCTCCTAACAGGGTGAGATTTACGTTTTCTACCCCAGTATCATTTTTCTTGCTGAATGATTCATTTTGATCTTTGTTTTCATATACATATCCTTTTATATTTGCCGGTTCTACGGTTACATTGAGAGTTCTAGTAAAGTTTTCTGTAGTACGTCTAGCTTCTTCTTTAGTTATGGGTGAAAGAACAGGATCTTCCTTTTTGTTAAAAGTTATATTTTTTACAGGAAATGCATTGGCTCCTAACTCAGGATATCTTCTGACTTGTACAGTCATATTACCTGCACCAGCTATGACGCTAAAGTTTCCCTCCTCGCTCATGTTGTAGCTATCGTGAGGTACAGGAAATGTTTGTCCTAATACACTCGCATTTTTCATTACGACCACATTTCCGCTTAAAGGTTTGTCCATAAAGCTTACTGAGCCATTTATGCGTGCACCTTCATAATATTTAGCTATCACTACTGAACCCATACCTCTTGAATATGGTGAAGGATATTTTGAAGCATTGGATACAAACTCTGCATAGAAATGTTTCATGTTATAGCATGGGATATGGTATCGAGGAATTGTTTTTTGTTGTTGATTGGTTTGTCCTCCTATAGCGCCACGTGCTCCTCCGCTAGTCCTAGGAGGTACACCGATATATGTTTTATAAAACATAGTATTGAAAAACGGATCTAAGTATCTCTGATTTGAGTCAGTAACTCTGAGGAATCTTCTTTCTTTTTCGCTCATGTTAAGTATTTTTTCAGCTGATTTGGTAAAATCAGTATTTGGGACTTTATTTCCTCGTTCGTCAACTTTATGGCCTTTATAGTATACTTCAACGTATTCGTCTTTAGGAGCACCGAGCATTAGAAGACTTTTATCAGAAAGAAACGCGAATATGTTGAAAATTTTTCTATCATATCCTTCTACACCGTAGTAACGTATGCTTTTACCGGTTACATCTTGTATATCCCTATATAACGAGGTGATTTCCTCGTCGTTTAAACCAACAGTTTTATCTACTGTTTTATTCTCTTGAGTAACCTGTTTAGTCTTTGCATAATCTGTGAGTAAATCAACCGTATCGATATATACCGCGTTTTCAGGCCATTGAGCACCTACTTTTAAGAATCTTTTATCTATATCTCTTATATCTTCATGATATTTTTCATCAATTGGTTTATCATAAGAAGGGGCAGTAGTGGGTTCTTCCAGCCATTTTTTGACTTTCTTTGTATCGTCTTCACCGATATATTCTTTTAATACATTTTCTGCATCAGCTGGGAGTACACCATTGTTTTCTGTGACGTATCCTTCCAGAAGTCTTACAATCCATATCCCTACACCGGCTTTTTCACTTGTAGCTGTATGAAAGTTAGCCGCAGGTGGAATACCATCCTGAAAGTTATCTGCCACGGTTGGATGTTCACCGATAGCTGCCTCATAAAAACCATAGTCCCACCATGCGATAAAAGCAGGACGTTCTTCAGGTTCTTCAACCTCGGTATCTTGGTCGTTGAGCCATTCGAAGGCATCAGCCCAGTATTCGGATTTGTATAAAGATAAACCGTAGGCACCTTCCCAGTCTTCTCCAAAAACATCTCTTTTTTCTTCTGACGGAATTGCTGCATCAAAAGCTATTAATGAATTAGGTGCAACTACTAGGAATACAATGAAAAGAACACCTAAAAGATGAATTAATTTAACCCCTCGTTTTAGACCATAGAAGCCACCACCTGCTCTTTTGACATTTTTTATCATCTCTTCATAATCTATATAGTTGATTATACGATAAATAATCCATCCGCTTAAAAGAGCAACTAGTGGAACCAGATCGTTGATAAAACGACCCGCTGTACCTATTAGCCATATTTCAATTAAGAAAATTACCATTATGAAAAGATATTCTCTTCTTAGTTTTTCTTTGTAATATTGATATGCTACTAAAAAGAAACCAATCCATCCTACCCAGAATAAGGCAGGTCCAAAAGACATAGCTGTTTTACTTATGCCAAAGGTATTAGCCTCGGCAATAGTTAAAGAGACTTTTTTACCATAAATCCCTGCACCATAAATTATCTCGGAGAGTTTTTCAAACCTTGAGAAGAATGGTATTACTGCAGAAATATCCTCTATGAAATAAAGAAAAGCTAGTCCGATTCCAGCTAAAACAAAAATACCTGGAAGGGAAAGAGTCCAAGGTATGTTTTTAACACGGAAAAGATAGTAGATAACTCCAAATAGCCCTACGATTAAAGTAATGTACAGATGCAAAGAAGGAGCAAATCCATCAGCGGAAAGCACTGGCAGAGAAATAAGGTATCCTGTCAGTAGGGTTAAGAAAGGAATTAAAAATGAGTTTTTTTCGATTCTGCTAGTAAATACATCTATTATAAGCTGGACTACGGCATAAAGACCGATTACAGCAAATAGAAATTCAGCTTCAACCCATGTCATCGTTAAAGCTGCGAGAGGAATACCTGCAGCTATTGCATATAGATATGATTTAATTTTGTCTTTTTCTATGATCCCTGAAATTAGAAAAGCATAGGTTGAGAAAAACATTAAAATGTTGAAGGAGTCATGGTCAAACAAAGTAAAAGCTGAACCGTGTCCTGCGCCTATATGTACAGGTATCAAAGGTACCAATAGAGCGGCGATTAAACCTGCTTTTTTATTAAAAAGATTTTTACCGATATGATAAACAGGAAATACTAATAATGCACCGAGTATAGCTGGGATAAGCTGCATTGATAAACCTAAAGCTGAAACATTGTCCATGAAAGGAGTAAGAGTTTTACTGAAACCGATAGAAAGCATATTGAACAAGGGTCCTCTATCCCCGCTTCTACCCAAAGGATAGTTTAGGATAGGGTCATCCTGTGTGTAGTAGGGATATGTACCAGTTTCGACGGTTTCATCTACCAGCCTCATATTATAGTAGGGGTCAGGTCCTGAAAGCAAAAATTTACTTAACCCTTCGCCGTCGGGCATTGCTGAGATACCACTAGCATAGTTGAAATAGGTATTTAAAATTAAGACTAGGCAAAAAATCCCGATTAGCGATATAGCTAGTAACCATTTTTTATTTATGTTAAATGATTTCAATCTACTTAATTTAGTTTTTCTGCTTGTACTTTTGGATTTTTTACTAGGAGGTGCGCTTCTCCTTTGTGCTCTTTTCCGCATTTGCTTTCACCCTTTGGTAGAAGACCGTAAAAACTCTACACTTATAAATAACTTATCTACTAAAATTATTTTGAGAAAAACTTTGAGATACAAGGCGAGGTTTTTATTTTACTGAAATCATTTTTTATTGTATCGGTTGATATTATTTTATCACAGCCAGCGGATCTTAGTTTTTCTACTGCTTTGTCAGCAAAAAGACCATGGGTACAACATACAAATATTTTTTCTGCACCCTGTTTTTTTAGACTTTTTATAGATTTTGCCATAGTACCCCCGGTTGATATAATATCATCTAT
>JAZKSQ010000020.1:0-13913 GCA_036625995.1 Thermoplasmatota archaeon
TATCGGGAAAAGTGACCTGTTTTTTTACCTAAGTTTTCAACTTCGCAATCATCTATTTCTTTGGCCATAGATTCAAATTCTTTTTCTAATATAGGTTCAAGTTCCTCAACAATAATGATTTTTTTACATTTCTTAATGAAATCTTTGCACATTTTTGTAGGTAATGGATGAGTCATTCCTAGCTTCAAAATTTTTACATCAAGTTTTAGATCTTTAACTACTTCCTTTACGTAATTAAAAGAAACTCCGGAAGTAACAATACCTATATCTTCTGGATTACCTATTTTTAATATTTCATTAAATTGGGACTTTTCACTAATTTTTTCAGCTTTTTTTAATTTTTCAAGAAGTTTAGGGTGTTGTTTTCTGGCTACAGCGGGAACAGTTACAAGCATCGGATCTTTTTCAAAATGTCCCTTTCTTTCAGATTTTATTTTTTTTCTGGTTTTGATTGCCCCCCTTACATGGTTTAGACGTGTAGTTGTCCTTAGAAGAACTGGTGATTTAAGTTCTTCAGATATTTCGAAGCCAATTCTTGTCATTTCCTTTGCTTCTTCTGGCGTTGTCGGTTCGAGCATAGGAGCTCCGCTAAACCATGCATAAAAACGGTTATCTTGTTCATTTTGAGAGCTATGACAGGATGGGTCATCTGCTGAAATGATAACATGGCCTCCTTTGCAGCCTACATACATATAGGTCATAAATGCGTCACTTGCTACATTAAGACCCACATGCTTCATACAAGTCAAGGATCTTAGACCTGAAAAAGACGCAGCGGCTGCTACTTCTAAAGCAACTTTTTCATTTGTACTATATTCAAAATAGAATCCTGGATCTTTGTTGTCTTTTGTATAGTATTTTGCTGTCTTAGAAAAGGTGTCGGCAATTTCAGAAGATGGAGTTCCCGGATAAGTTGTTGCTACATCTATACCTGCTTCTAAAGCACCACGGGTAATCGCTTCGTTACCTAGTAGTAGAATTTTTTTATTTTGTTTTTCTTCCAGTATTTCCATGTCTTATCAAACACCCCAAAATAAAAATCTAAAATCGAGAAGGGCTATTATTTTTTCGATTTTACATTTGCGAGAAAGTAAATAAGGGTAGAATATAAAACTAACTAATATATAATCTTTCAAAACATGAATAAGAAAAGAAAAAAAGCAATCACCATAGCAGGTTTAGATCCCTCGGGTGGAGCAGGAATACTGGCTGATATAAAATCATTTAATTCTATCAAGGTACATGGGTTGTCGGTTATAACTTGTATTACAGCTCAAAATACATCTAGGGTAGAAGAGATTTACAAAGTATCATTGGATAAAGTAGAGAAACAAATCGATGTTTTGATGAAAGATATAAAACCAGAGGCCGCTAAGACTGGTATGCTTTATGATCAGGAAATAGTGTCATTAGTTGCTAAAAAAATCAAGAGATATGGGATAAAAACGGTTGTAGATCCTGTGATGGAATCTACAAGCGGAGATGCCTTGTCGTCTCAGGGATTCCAAAAAAATTTGAGAGAGGAACTCTTTCCTTATACCTATATTTTAACTCCAAATAAATTAGAGGCTGAAAAATTATCAAATCTAAAAATCTCAGATATAGATGATATGAAAAAAAGTTGTAAAATACTCTACTCTCTCGGTCCAGAAAACATCTATCTTAAAGGAGGTCATTTAAAAGATAAATATTCTACTGACATCTTTTATGATGGAAATGAATTTGATATCTTTAAACTTCCTAAGATAAAAGGAAAAAAAGCTCATGGATCAGGGTGTTCGCTTTCCGCATTGATTGCTGGGTATTTTGCTAAGTCGGAAAAAACAAAAATTGCTGTTAAAAAAGCAAAGTATAGTCTTTGGAATATGATAAAAACAGGGTATAGACCAGGACGGGGTGCAGATGTTTTAAATCATTCTATTAAAGCCGTTAATGAAATACCTAAAACTTTTCAGAGTTTAGAACACTTCAAAGTGTGGTTGAGATTAAAAGAGAATATGGAAAAGCTAATTAAAATTTTACCCTATAAGTTTATACCTGAAGTAGGTATTAATTTTGGATATGCTATAAAAAAAGCAAAATATAATAATGATATCTGTGCAATTGATGGAAGAATTATTAAAACTAAAAAAAAGCCAAATATTTGCAATTATCTTAGATTTGGTGGCTCAGATCATATAGCAAAAATTATACTCACAGTTATGCACTTTGACAAAAGAATACGATCTGCTATCAATTTAAAATATTCAGAGGAAAATTTAGAGAAATTTCAATCTAAAAACTTTAAAATACTAAGTTTTGAAAGAAAAAATGAGCCAAATTATTCAAAATCTACCATGGAATGGGGCACGAAGCAGGTAATCGAAGAAAAAAACCAAATTCCTGATATAATATATGACAAAGGATCCATCGGAAAAGAACCAATGATAAGGTTGATAGGCGAAAATCCAAAAAGGATAGTTGAAAAGATTAAAAGAGTAGTTTAAATAAAAAAAAATTGAAGATTATTCTATATACCTTCTTTTAGCAAGTAAAACTAGAGAGATTATCATTATGAAAAATGAGGGTAAAAGTATTAAAAAGCTGAATTTAGTCGAAGAAAATAAAAGAGTAGCTGAAATGGAAATAATTAGTAGCAATAAATAAATTAAATATCTAAGATGGTTTTTTAACCGACATGTAATCAGACCTATAAAAACGAAAGATAGATTAATTGTATAAAGGGAAATGTATCTTGAATACATGAAGGATTTTAAATCTATATATCTTAAAACAAGAAAAGTTAGAAAGAACAATAAGGATGCAATAATAACTAAAAATATTTTTTTCGTTTTAAATAAATCAAACCAATTTTTTATTCTAAAATCTAAAGGTCTGGATAGAAACCATATTATCATTAGAAATGAAAAAAATGAAAGGAAAATAATAGTTAAAAAAAGGTAACTCTGAAAGGAATTGTTATTTAAAAAATAAAATAAAATAGAAGCTTCAATAACAAAATATAGAACAAATATTGAAAAGTAAAAAATTGTTTTTCTATAGACAGACTTATTGGTAATAATCCAACTAATTACAACCCAGCCAAATGAAAAAGGTAAAATTACGTTAAAGATGCTGGAAAAAATATCTGTTGTAAAATTTATAAATGGAATAAAAAGTAATAAAGTTGCTAACAATATAAAAAAAATTTTTTTATCACTAAAGAGTAATGAAAATATTTCTTTCAAACTGTTAAATAAGGACATATGTAGACAGGAAGAGGAAATATCTTAGGGGTTTTATATAAATTATGATTAATCTATCTTTTCTTTTTTTCAAAATAAAACATAATTTCACCTACTAGGAATAAAGAACCGGTGATACAAATAAGATCTTTCCTATCAGCTAATGATTCTGCGAATCTTAGCGCATCATTTGGTTTTTCTTTAATAAAAACTTTTTTATTATATCCTTTTTCGTCTATTATTTTCTTAAGTTGTAAAGGGCTAGCGCTTCTTTTATTATTTGGTTTGGTTAGTACTATTAAATCTGAAAAAAAAATAATCAAAGAAATAATTTCTTCTAGATCCTTATCTGACATAACCCCTAAAATAATGATGATTTTTTTAAAATTAAAATCTTTTAGAAGTGATTTTTTAATTGCTTGGATTGCAGCAGGGTTATGAGCTCCGTCAAGGATTACTAAAGGATCTCTTTTTAAAACATCCATTCTTCCAATATTTTGCGTGTCTTTAAAACCTTTATAAATAGACTCTTTTGAGATACATATATCTATATCACGTAAAATTTCAATTGAATTTATAACTAAAGCAAGATTTTCACCTTGGAATTCGCCTTGTATATTAATATCTATTTCATATTTTGCCAAATCTGTATTGACACGAAAAGTTTGACTATGTAGATTTTTCTTAATTCTACGCCATGAAGATTTGTTTACTACTCTTATGTCAGCATTTTTTTTTGAAGCTTGTTTTTTTATAATATTCAAAGCTTTGTTTTTAGCGGCTGTAACCAAAGGAATATTTTCTTTAATTATACCTGCTTTTTCAAAAGCTATGTCTTCGATATTTTCGCCAAGTATTTTTTGATGTTCCAAAGATACATTTGTTATAATACTCAAAATTGGTTTTATAATGTTTGTTGCATCAAAACGTCCTCCTAGACCTGTTTCTATAATCGCTATATCAACTTTTTTCTTCTTAAAATAGAAAAAAGATAAGATCGTTAAAATTTCGAAATATGTAGGTTTTTCAGACATCTCTCTGACTGCGACACGGATTTTCATCAAAATATCTGTTATTTCTTTTTTAGTAATCGGCTTTGAATTAACTGTTATTCTTTCTGAGATATCTTTTTGATGAGGCGAGGTATATATACCCACTTTGTATCCTTGTTTTTCCAAGATTTTACCAAGATATCTACAAACCGATCCCTTTCCGTTAGACCCGGCGACATGAATGGTTCTATATTTTTGATGTGGATGACCCATTTTTTTAGCAAGATAACTTATTCTTTCTAAACCTGGTTTTATTCCAAAAACCTGAAAGCTATTTAACCATTCCAGGGCTTCTTTATATTTCATTTAAAAATCCTTGAAAACTGTACATTTTTTTTAATACCCTTCTGGGTAAAGTACATCTGGAAATGTTTCATATTTGTTTTTCCAAGAATCACCGGGTTTTATCTTTACTTTTCTACCTTGAATCTTTAACCTATTTTGTGTAAAAAGATCAACTGTTCTAGGCAATATCTGATGTTCTACCTTTAATATACGTTCAGCTAATTTGTCCCTATCATCATCAGGAAGTACTTTTACTGCGGCTTGTAAAATTATTGGACCATGATCCATTTTTTCATCCATAAAATGAGTGGTACAACCAGTGATTTTTACTCCATACTCTAATGCATCTCCTTGTCCGTTTACTCCTTTGAAAGATGGAAGTAAGGCAGGATGGATATTTATCAGATTTCCATACCATTCTTTGACAAATGGGAGAGAGAGGATTCTCATAAAACCAGCACCGACGATAAGATCAACTTGATATTTCTTCATTATAGAATTTATTTTCCTATCTAATTGACTATCTTTTTTGGTTTCTGATTTTAAGGCTACTGCTTCGATGGAATTTTTTTTCGCTCTTTCAAGCGCATAAGCTTCTTTATTGTCACTTACGACGACCGTTACCTTGGCATCAATTTTTTCTTCTTTTGATGCATCAATTATACTTTGAAGATCTGTTCCCCGTCCTGAAGCAAGGACCCCAATTTTAGTTTTCTCCCCCATTTTATTACACTTTCTGTTTGTCAAAGTTGTTTATTCGGCTGGTAGTATAGCCCCTCTTTCGAACAAACAATTATTTGTTCTTTTTTTATTTTTCAATAGAAGGATATAGAAAATGAGTTTAAAACTTTTTTTGGTCTTCTCGCGAAGATGTTTTTTATTTATTATTCAAAAAAAATTTGTTTTATATCTTCTTCTGAAGCATTGGTTTTAATTCCATTATTGCAAAAATGAGTTCTACTAACTTTAAAACCTTGAGATCTAAGTTTAGAAAAAATTGTTTTCAAGGAGGGAGTTGAAACTTTTAAGTTAGAGGCCATTTCATCTGAAATATGGTAAAATGGAGGCATATCTGCTTCTTCTATCAATGTTTCTAATAAACGCCATAGTTCTTTTTTAGTTCCAATGTTTTTGTTTGATAGAATTTCAAGAAGTTTTTTATTTATTTTTTTATCTTGAATTTTACCCATCCATAAAGGCCCGATGTTTTTTCTTGGTTTTTTGAAGGAAGAAAAGTAATCTTCTGGTTTAATAGCATAAATTTTTTTTAGATTTTCATTTGTCATTTTTTTACTTTCTTTAATTGAGAAATATACCCTAAAATAATGATCTGAATATATACTAGCTATTGGGGATATCGTCTTATCGTATCTTGCAGCATTTTTTGCTATACATCCTAATAAAATTCTTAAACCTATTTCATGCATAATCGGGGAATGGAAAGGACGGGCGTTATATCTTCTTAAACATACTTTGGCATATACTCCGCATAGAGGAGCAGTATCTGTTGCTGTACAGGCTATTATTCCATTATTTTTTATGCTTCTAAAAGCAGAATCGATAAAATAGATTGGTGATCCAAAAGGATCTATATCGATATAGTCGTATTTCTTCTCTGAAAGTATGGTGTTTAAATTTTTGTTAGAACTAATTATTCTGCCGTTGTTAATTTTTTTGATGTTTTTTTTAATTAGTAGATATGATTTTTTGTCCCAATCATTTATGGTTACAGTAAAATCTCCATGTACTTCATTTGCTATTCTTATTCCTCTTATACCAGAGGCGGCAAGACCATCTATAAAAGAAAGATGTCTTTTTTGACATTTATTCATCCATTGTGCTATAAGGATAGAGAAATCTCTGTTTTTTTCCATTGAAGGATTGTAGAAGGGAATGTTTGCTTTGCTACCTGGTCCTTTATTAGATTGTTTTTTTTTATAGACTAAAATCTGCGTGTTTCCTTCTTTAATAAAAGTAGGTTTATGATTGACCATATTACTAGAATAAAGGAGGGAGTTTATCTGCCATTATCTTTTCAATTTTGTAAGGTAATAAGTTTCTATTTACGGCGGTGACTTCAAGTATTCTCATATCGTTTCTTCTTCTAATATCCTGTAGTAAAGGTGTCCGTGATTTTTTATGAAGAGTTACCATTATAGGTTCGTCAGAGTTTAATCCCGCTATCACCGTTTCGCAAAACTCATCTGAAAGCATTTCCATTTTTCCAATTTCGTCAACTATAATTATATGTATTTCTTCTTTTTCTATAGCTTCCTTTATAGCAGGTATTCCTATCTTTTCTAGAATTTTTGTTTTAACTCCGTATTCTCCGACTTTATCTTTTGTTTCGAATTCTTTGTGGGCAAAAACATCTTTTTCACCTGTTTGCCAGTTTTCAACATAAAAACCTTGTCTTTCGTCATTTTCCATAATTGGTTCTGTTATCATACCTTGAACTGTGTATCCATGTTTTTCTAGTGATTTAGATATTTTTTTGATTGTATATGTTTTTCCTACTCCGGGCAAACCAGTAATCCCAATTTTTGGTATATCTTCCATAATACAGACATGTAATATGTTTTTTGTTTACAAATGTTTTTATTGTATTTAATTTTAGCTGTAGAGAAAAATATTCATGAAAAAAAATATATAATTTAGATGTAAATAAAATAGTTATTATTGTTATATTTTTGACAAATTTCAAGCTTTTTTTAATGAGATATATAAAGGCCCTAATGAAGAGTAAATAAATATTGCAGCAAGCAATATTATTGGTGCTATACCATTATAGTTTTTTCCCATTATTAAGTTGAGCAAAATTAATACCACCGCTATAATATTTATTGATGTATCAGTCTTAGGAAAAGGGATATTAGAAATCAATAAAAATGATAAAAGTAATACTATAAAAAGGACAAAGATCAGATCAATTTTCAGATAAGATAAGATTATTATTATAATAGCTGAGGCAGATGCGGGAAGCCCAAAAAAATAGCTTTTATCTTTCATTAAATGAAATGCAGCCAATCTTATTATACAAAAAGAAATAAATACAAATAGGATACCGATAGTAAGTAAAATTAAATTAATTTCATTTTTTAATATATCTGTATATATTTGAAAAATAAAGAAAGATGGCGCAATTGACATAGAAGTCATATCTGCCATAGATTCCAGATAGCCGCCTAATTTTCCCTTACCTGTCGTTCGAGCTAATATTCCATCTAAACCATCTGCCATTAAAGCAATTAGGATAAAAGAGTATGCATATCTAAATTCGTTTAATGCTAACATTAATATCGATAAGAAACCGAAAATGGCATTTGTAACCGATACCATGTCAGCATAAGATAGATATTTAATCATCAATCTCTGCAATTGTATCACTACCCGCTTTTACAAAATCACCTTTCTCCACTTTTACTTTTACCTTTTTGGGAAGATAAACATCAACGCGTGAACCAAGTCGAATAATACCTATCCTTTCGCCTTTTTTGACTCTCTCTCCTTTTTCTAAATATGGAACTATCCTTCGGGCTAAAGTACCTGCAATTTGAATAATTTTTATCTCACCTATACTTGTATCCATCTTCATTATAACTCTTTCATTTCTAGATGACTCTTTAGAAAAAGCAGGTAGATAGCCTCCAGTAATGTGGACAATATCCTTTATCACTCCATCCATAGGCATACGATTTACATGTACGTTATAGATATTCATAAAAGTCGATATCATAACCCTCTCTTCTTTTTCATCGTTAGAAGTGTAATCAATTTCACGAATTGTACCATCTGCAGATGCTACGATAGATTTCCCTGTTTTTCTCTCTGGGTCTCTAAAAAAAACCAGAAATACGATACAGGCAAAAATCATAAGTAAACTTAGGAAAAATAAAATTGATTTAACTAGTATATTACCAGTAATGAGAGAAACTAAAAACAGTGATAACGATAAAAAAAAAGGAATAATGATCCAGCATCCTGAACCTTTCGCCAATTTCATTTTATCACTCTTTTAAAATAATTCTGTATTTTTTCCTCTAAAGGCCCTTTTCTTTTGGGTAAATCCATCAGACAGTATATTTCATCAAAAATCTCAGGAATAAAACGTGCGACAATAAACAATAATACAATCAAAGCAATTAAACTTCCTCCTTTACCTAAAACATTATGAGCAAAACTAAACGAGGTGACTTTTTCTCCCATCATATATGCTATAGAAGCGTTTCTAATCAAATTAAGTAGGTATACTGGTATAATTGTTAATAGAAAACCATATATCTTTCTGCTGATTTCAACTTTTTTTAAAGGGAATATTATCCCTACGAAAATAACCATTGATTGAATTGCTGTACAAGCAAAAATAATTGAAACCGAATGTTTGCCATCGTAAAAAATATTTCTTCCAAAAACTTCCACATTTCCGGTAAATAAATTTAGTAAACTACCGCTTTGTTGAGCGACTACCTCAATAAGCCATGTGGAGAGCGGTGTAATTTCTATTCCAAAATATATCCATCCTGAAATAGCGGCTGTACCAGCAGCCCAATCCAGACAGTCTATATCAAAATCATGTTCATATGATAGCCATTCTCTATATGCAAAATAAAAAAGAACATATATACCAAGTATACACAAAGATGCATTTACTAAATCTTCGTATCCTAAAAAAACCTTTATTTGTGTAATCCAATAGAAAGAAAAAAATATCCAACCGGACATTTTTAAGATATTAGGATAAAAATTCTTTTCAGAAAGATAAAAACCTATGCCCAGTAAGGTTAAACTTAAAAAAAGTGGGATATAAAGATAAATAGTTGTTTCATTTTCAAATTCGGAAGGGAAGAAAATAAAGCTTATTAAGATTAGAATCGTCGGAATGATTAAAAAAAAATTTGGCAAAAAATCACTATTTTGAAACTGTACCTTATTCATAAATTCATCAAATATTCTTCATTTTTTCTTTGAAATAAAATTCTTCTAAAATATAAGAAAAAGTAGGTTTTATATTTAGCTTATGCACCTAAAATGGAAGTAATGCAAAGAGAGGTTCTAAACCTAATCCGTTTGGTGGAGATGATAAAGTCCAGACATCCCACATCATGCAAATTAATCCAACTAAAGCCAGTAGTGTCAAAGGAACCCAATAGGTATATACTATCTGATCTATTTTAAGACGAGCTACAGCTACTCTTATTAGAGTAACCGAGAAAAGTATGACTAGAAATACTTTCAGTAGATAAAAAATTATGTCAACTGCTATAGCAGAGATATTAGTTAGTCCAAAAACTCCCGATAGATTATATGGGAAAAACAAAGCCACAATTAGAGAAGCCATGACAACTGTTTTTACTCCATCTGTAAGATAAAACATGGCAAGATTTCTACCTGAATACTCAACCATTAGTCCTTCAGCTATTTCCGTTTCTGCCTCTGGTGAATCAAATGGTATCTTTGATAATTCACTAGGCGTTACTATAACCAACGCTAATAATAGAAGTATCATTCCAATAAAACCGAGTGGCCCTATTATATTCCAAAGAGGGTTAGCAGTTATGGTAGACAACGCAAAAACACTACCGGCTCCTTCTATATTTAAACGCCACGCTATTCCAATAATTATTATTGCTAGTGGAAACTCATAGGCTATCATCGTAGCCATTTCCCTCTGAGCTCCTACAGTAGCATATGGTGATCCTGAAGCAAAACCACCTATCACTAACGCCAGAGAAGGCAGTATTAGTAAATAAAGAACTAAAATCAGATCCCCATTAGTTGAAAGTAGGGGATCAAAACCACCAACGGGTAGATAAAGTAAAATTGAGATTGATGTCACAAGCCCTGCAATCGGGGCTATATGAAAAATCCATTCTATCGCATTTTCCGGAACTATATTTTCTTTGGTAAATAATTTTCCAATATCCCTAAAAGGCTGAATTATAGGTGGTCCTATACGTCCCTGCATATGGGCTGCAAGTTTACGATCTATACCTTTATATAGTAAACCAAAAACAATTCCAAATAAAGATAAACCTAAAGCACCTAATATGGTGATTAATATTGTTTCTGAGATATTCAATAAATCAACCATTTCTTTATATACCCCCTATTATTATAAGTAGGACCGCCAAAGTAACTACAAACCAAAGTACATAATCAGATACGTTACCGGTATGCATCTTTTTCAGAAGATTATATATCCATTCCATAGCCTCTGTAAAACCCCAGTATAAATTATCAGATTTGACATGCATCAATTCTTTTTTAGGTTCGGGATTTCCAGAAAGAAATGATTTAGTTTGATCTGTCCCTTTTTTATATTTTCTATTTCCAAGCCCTCTAAGTATATATGCAAATAGTAGAACTACAACAAATACCAACAGCCATAAAAGAGGGTTCCAAAATCCGCTACCAGTTTCTAATGTAAACATATCTGTTTAAACACCTCCTCCTAATACAGAAGAAATATATTCAGAGTTATTAACTAAAGCATCAACAGCTGGGCTGATTAGATTATTGAAAACTATATTCGGAAATAGACCAATGAAAACAATAATTCCAGCTATCACTGCCATTGATATCAACATACTTTTAGGTACGTCAACAGTATCTTTGAATTTATTTTGAGAAGGACCAAGAAAAACTGAATGAAATACTTTTACAAAAACTGCTAACAACATAATACTTGACAATACAGCAATTATCGATAGCAATGGATTAAGTTGATACGTAGATTCATAAATAATTAGTTTAGAGGCAAAGCCATTCATGGGGGGAATACCAGATACTGCTAAAAGACCTATAATAAAGAAGACTGTTGTATATCGCATATTTCTTGCAAGACCACCGAGTTTATTCATTGAAGTTTCTTTGGTAGCATAATAAACTGCACCGGCAACAAGTAACAATAAACCTATATCTAAAGCATCATTGAATATATGGAATACACTACCAGCAAGAGCCGTTTTTGAATAAGCCGGGAAAGTCACCATAGAAGATCCGTCAGTATATGAAGTAACAGAAGTCGCAGAAGCCAATCTTGTACCTACGCCAAGAAACATGTATCCTACCTCAGCAAGAGCGGAAAAAGCAATCAATCTTTTAAAATCGCTCTGTCTCAAAGCCATTAATACACCAATCAGCATCGTCAAAATCGCAAGAATTACTATAAAACCACCTATAGCTTGAGAGGAAACATATATACTATTGAATATCCCACCATATAAAGTAAAACAAATCCTTAATACGCCATAAAAACTTGCTAAAGTAGCACTGACAACTACAACAGCAACTGCAGCTGGCGCACGACCATAAGCATCAGGAAGCCACATATGCATAGGAACAATTCCTGCTTTCATCGCAAGAGCAGCTAACAATACTACTAAGGCTATTTTATCAATAAAAGTAAAATTGACTGGTATGGACTCTGCTAGAAATGCCATATTCAAGGCGTTATATTGACCGTAAAGTAATGCTACAGCAAATAAAACAAAGAGAGCCCCGATAGTACTTATAACTATATATTTAAATGCAGCATCAATTGATAAACCTCTGTCAGTCCAAAAGGCAATCAAGGCACAGGACGAAATCGAAGTTATTTCTAAGAATACAAAAAAGTTAAACATATCTCCAGTTAATTCCATCCCTAACATACCAGCAGTTAATAATAAAATCAACGTGTAATATTTGCCCAGCCCTGTACTTTTTTTCATAAAAGACCAAGAGTATATTACCACCAATAACGATAAAATTGAGCTGATAATAGCCATTAATATACCGATTTCATCAACTTCAAAGAAAATTCTTACTATCGGAAGTGTTGATTCCTTTGCCCCGAATACATAGGTATGTAATCCATTGCTTAACACATCTGATGCAAGATAAAAAACTAAAGAGGTATTGACTAATAGGCAAAAAATCACAAAACCATTACGTAGTTTCTCGTTTAACTTACCTATTAAAGGAGTTAGAAATGCAGCTAATAGAGGTATAGCAACAATCAAAGGCGGAGAATGAACTAAAATAGTCTCCAAAAAATTCATTCTTTTTCACCCCCTATTTTTCCAGAATCCAAGGTGCCATAGTGTCTGTATAAATGTATAACTAAAGTTAACATTAATGCAAGTACTGCTACCCCAATAACAATACTTGTAAGAGTTAAAGCCTGAGGTACAGGTAAAGACATAACACTTTTTGTTGAAGGTGCACCTGTATAAATCGGTGCTATACTATCTTTTCTAAAACCAAGAGTAATCAAAAATAGATTAACTCCACTTTCTATTAAAGTAATCCCTATCACCATTTTAATAAGATTTCTTCTGAATAATAACGCATATAATCCTATTATAACCAATGCTACAACCGCTAAGTAAGGTATATTATAAGCCATCATTTTTGATCATACCCTCCTTTAAGATGCCGGGTTCCATATGCCATAACTAAGACAATTGCAAAAAGACCAGCTATTACTTTCAATCCTACCGCAAAGTTCATCCAAGGTATAACACCAGCTGTGTTTATGTTGGCAATTGTTGAACCAAATTCAGGTATTTTACCAAAGAGTATATCTTTTCCAGTTAAGAAATTCTTAAAGAACACAGATCCGAAAATTAGTCCTAGGATGGCCAGTGATATAAATCCAATCGCACCTAAACTCTCGAATATTGAAAGATCTTTTGCTTTTACTTTTTTAATTGACCAATTGGATCCATAGGCTACCAAAATCATAGCTAGGCCAGATGCAACAACTGCGCCTCCCTGAAAACCGCCTCCAGGTGTTAAATGTCCATGTGAAATAACGTATAGTCCATATATTAAAACAAATGGAAAAGCGAGGTTAGTAATGGTTTTTACTATCTTTGACATTTCAGACATTTTCTTTCATCCTCCTAAGAAGCATTATTACGGCTGCAACCGCAGTGAACAAGACAGTAGCCTCACCAAGTGTATCCATTCCTCTATATTCAAATACTACAGAGGTTACTCCATTATTTGCACCTGTTTCTTCTTGGCAATTATCTATAATATAATCATCCATCTCTGGGTTATTTGGAACACCGAAGGGATGTATGGCAAATATGGAAAATATTAAAAAACCTGCTATGACAGATAAAAACAACGCTCCGAATAAATCTCTATTTGAAAACATATTTTAGTACACCTCTTCTTCTATTCTTTTAGTTGAACGAATTGCTATCACAAAAATCGCAGTTGTTAAACATGCACCTACACCTGCTTCAGCTATAGCTACATCTGGAGCTTGGAGTATATAAAACTCAAGTGATAGAAGTAGACTCATAGCTGCTAATGAAATTACGCATGCAATAAGGTCCCTAAGAATCACTGCAGGAAC